>NZ_JBHTWX010000029.1:0-72208 GCF_042792155.1 Kitasatospora sp. NPDC056651
TGGCGGCGTCGGTGCCGGTGCCCATCGCCAGGCCCAGGTCGGCCTGGGCGAGCGCGGCCGCGTCGTTGACGCCGTCGCCGACCATCGCCACGACCTTGCCCTCGTCCTGGAGCCGCTTGACGGTGTCGACCTTGTCCTGCGGCATGACCTCGGCGATCACGTGCTCCGGCTTGATGCCGACCTCGGCCGCCACGGCCTCGGCGACCAGCCGGTTGTCACCGGTCAGCAGCACCGGGGTCAGGCCCAGGGCCCGCAGCTTGCCGATGGCCTCGGCGCTGGTCGGCTTGACGGCGTCGGCGACCTCCAGCACGGCCCGCGCCTCGCCGTCCCAGCCGACCGCGATCGCGGTGCGGCCGGAGGCCTCGGCGGTGCGCTTGGCCTCTGCCAGCGCCTCGGGCAGGTACTGCGACCACTGGTTCAGCAGGGCCTCCCGGCCGGCCACCACCGCGTGGCCGTCCACCACGCCCTGGACGCCCAGGCCCGGGACGTTCTCGAAGCCCTCGACGGCGGGCAGTTCGCCGGCCTTGGCGGCGGCGTTGGCGATCGCCCGGGCGATCGGGTGCTCGGAGGCGTGCTCCAGGGCGCCGGCCAGCCGCAGCACCTCGGCCTCGGTGACGCCGGCCGTGGCGTGGACGGCGAGCAGGGTCATCTGGCCGCTGGTGACGGTGCCGGTCTTGTCCAGGACGATGGTGTCGACCTTGCGGGTGGACTCCAGGACCTCCGGGCCCTTGATCAGGACGCCGAGCTGGGCGCCGCGACCGGTGCCGACCAGCAGCGCGGTCGGGGTGGCCAGGCCCAGGGCGCAGGGGCAGGCGATGATCAGCACGGCGACCGCCGCGGTGAAGGCGGCGGTCCAGCCCTCGCCGGTGCCCAGCCAGTAGCCGAGGGTGGCCACCGCGAGGGTGATCACGATCGGCACGAAGACCGCGGAGATCCGGTCCGCGAGGCGCTGCGCGGCGGCCTTGCCGTTCTGCGCGTCCTCGACCAGCTTGGCCATCCGGGACAGCTGGGTGTCCGCGCCGACCCGGGTGGCCTCGACGACCAGCCGGCCGCCCGCGTTGACGGTGGCGCCGGTGACGCCGTCGCCGACCCCGACCTCGACCGGGACGGACTCGCCGGTGAGCATCGAGGCGTCCACGGCCGAGGCGCCCTCGACCACCGTGCCGTCGGTGGCGATCTTCTCGCCCGGCCGGACCACGAAGCGGTCACCCACCGCGAGGTCCGCGATCGGGATCAGCACCTCGGCGCCGCCGCGCAGCACCGTCACGTCCTTGGCGCCCAGTTCGAGCAGCGCCTTGAGGGCGGCCCCGGCAGTGCGCTTGGAGCGGGCCTCGAAGTAGCGGCCGGCCAGGATGAAGGCGGTGACGCCGGCCGCCGCCTCCAGGTAGATGTTGGACGAGCCGTCGCTGCGGGCGATGGTGAGCTCGAAGCCGTGGCGCATGCCCGGCATCCCCGCGTCGCCGAAGAACAGCGCCCAGAGCGACCAGAGGAACGCGGCGATGGTGCCGAGCGAGACGAGGGTGTCCATGGTCGCGGCGCCGTGCCGGGCGTTGGTGAACGCGGCCCGGTGGAACGGCCAGGCGGCGTAGGTGACGACCGGGGCGGCGAGGGTCAGCGACAGCCACTGCCAGTTGTCGAACTGGAGGGCCGGCACCATCGCCATCGCGATCACCGGCACCGCGAGGGCGACCGCCGTGAACAGCCGCTGGCGCAGCGGGGCCAGTGCGTCGGCCGGTTCGGCCGGCTCGCCGCCCGCGCCCTCGGCGGCCGGGGGCTTGGGGAGCGCGGCGGTGTAGCCGGTGGCCTCGACGGTGGCGATCAGGTCGGCGACCTCGACGTCGCCCTCGAAGGAGACCTTCGCCTTCTCGGTGGCGTAGTTGACGCTGGCCGTGACCCCGTCCATCCGGTTGAGCTTCTTCTCGATGCGGGCGGCGCACGAGGCGCACGTCATTCCGCCGATCGAGAGTTCCACCTCCGCGGAGGCGGGTGCCTGCGTAGTCATCGTCGCTCCTCGTGACAGTTCGTCCTGCCGGCCGGACCGGTCGTACAGGGGGCCTTGCGGTCGTGCGGCGGTGCGTTCCTGCGGTAGTTTCGGTGGCCGGGCCCTCATACCCAGGAGGGGTATCGGGCGGTGCCGAGTTCCTTTATACCCCTGAGGGGTATCGAGGGCAAGCCCCGAGCGATACCCCCGGCAGGTATTTTTCCAGGGCGCGGATTCTGCGCGGATAAGCCGGGGATCCACTGAGGATCCGCCGGGGATCCGCTTGACTTGATACCCCCGAGGGGTATTCACTCATGGGTGTCGAGCCCCGGGACGCACCGCCCCGCCGACCACTCCCCGCACTCTCCCCGCACTCCCGTACGCCCCGCCGGATTCCTGAGGAGGGCCGCATGGCCGGCTACCGCAACGACAAGGACCAGCTCCTGCGCCGACTGCGCCGCGTCGAGGGCCAGATCCGCGGCCTCCAGCGCATGGTCGACACCGACACCTACTGCCTCGACACGCTGACGCAGGTCTCGGCCGCCACCAAGGCCCTCCAGTCCGTCGCCCTGCACCTGCTCGACAGCCACCTCGCCCACTGCGTCCAGGACGCCATCGCGGGCGGCGGCGCCGAAGCGGACGCCAAGGTCGCCGAGGCCTCGCAGGCCATCGCCCGGCTCATGCGGGCCTGACCGCCTTCCGCCGCCCCACCCCTCATCGCCCCTCGCCTCGGACGTCCCAGGAGACCGCCATGAACACCCCGCTGCGCATCACCGCCTTCGGCGCCGGACTCGCCGCCGCCTTCGGCCTCGCCCTCGGCGTCGGCCACGCCACCGGCAACGGCCCCGCCCCCAAGCCCGCCACCGCCGCGCACGGCGGACACAACGCGGCGGGCGCCGGCCAGGCTCCGGAGCACGCGGGCCACACCGAGGAGTCCGCAGCCGGCACCGGAGCCGGCGTCGGAGCCGAGCACCTGCCCGGCGGGCTCCAGGTCTCCGAGCGCGGCTACACGCTCAACGTCGAGAACCCCTTCGTCACCGCCGGCTCCCCCACCGACCTGCGCTTCCGCATCCTCGGCACCGACGGCAAGCCGGTCACCGCCTACCAGCAGCAGCACGAGAAGGAACTGCACCTGATCGTCGCCCCGCGCGACCTCTCCACCTTCCAGCACCTGCACCCGACGCTGGCCGCCGACGGCACCTGGAGCGCCCCGACCGCCGTCCCGGCCGCCGGGGAGTACCGGGTCTTCGCGGACTTCACCCCGACCGGCGCGAGCGAGGGCCTCACCCTCGGCGCCGACCTCCACGCCGCCGGCGACCTGCGGCCCGCCCCGCTGCCGGACACCGGACGGACCGTCACCGTCGACGGCTACACCGTCACCCTGGGCGGCGACCTCACCCCCGGACGCAGCGGCCGGCTCACCCTGAGCGTCAGCAAGGACGGCCGGCCGGTCACCGACCTCCAGCCCTACCTGGGCGCGTACGGCCACCTGGTCGCACTGCGCGCCGGCGACCTCGCCTACCTGCACGTCCACCCGGACACCACCACCCCGGGCCCGGAGATCGGCTTCACCACCACCGCCCCGAGCGGCGGCAGCTACCGGCTCTTCCTGGACTTCAAGCACCAGGACACCGTGCGCACGGCCGCCTTCACCGTGACGACGGACGGCACGGTGGCCCCGGCCCCCGCCCCGGCCGCCGGGCACACCGAGGGCGCGGACGACCACCAGCACTGAGACGCGGCGGAGTGCCGGGCGATCCCATGAAGGATCGCCCGGCACCCTCGGGTTTCAGCCGGACGGGTGGCCGGCGGCCTGTCGGAGCACCGCGCGCAGGAGGGCCTCCGTGCCGCCCCCGCAGCAGCCTCACATCCAGGATCTCAGCACGTCGACCTCGCAGCCCGGTGCGAAGGGGTCGAAGCCGTGCTCGGCCAGCCAGCGGACCACCAGCAGGCTTCGCAGCGACCACCACGCGTGGATCACGTCGAGGTCGACGGCGGTGCCGTAGCCGTCGATGACGTCACCGAGGTGCTCCTCGTGTCCGAGGGTGAAGGTGGCGAGGTCGTACAGGGCGTCGCCCTGGCCCGCCTCGGACCAGTCGATGATGCCGGTGACCTCGCCGCCGTCGAGGAAGACGTGCGCGATCTGGAGGTCGCCGTGTGTGAAGGCCGGGGTCCACGGCCGGAGCGCGGCGTCGGCGACCTGGCGGTTGCGGGTGACCAGGCCGGCGGGCAGGACGCCGTTGCCCGCCAACAGCTCGCATTCCCGGTCGAGTTCCTCCGTCAGCGCGGCGATGCTTCGGCCCGCCCGGCCGGGGCGGGGCGGCGGCGGCGCGTCGTGCAGCGTCCGGATGGCGGCTCCCGCCGCCGCCCATGCCGCCGGGGAGCCGGTCGACGGGCCGCCGAGCCGGCCGAGCGTCGCCCCCGGGACTGCGGCGATCGCGAGCACGGGCGGCTTGCGCCACAGGACCTTCGGGGTCGGGACCGGCGCGAGGGACATCGCCTCGACCTCGACGTCGATGCGCGCCTGATCGGCGTCCACCTTCAGGAACACGTCGCCGACGCGCAGGGTCGCGCGCTCGGAGTGGGCGACGACGACTTCGACCTCTTCCATGGTCGACCAGTATCCCGGGGGTGGCCGCCGGCGTCGCCGGGTTTCTCGCGGATCGGACACCTTCGGTCGCCGTGGCAGCGTCAACTCACTGGTGTTCAAATAGATTTGACGTATCAACAGAATCGATGCGGTGCATCGAGAGATCCCGTTTGACCGCTCCGACCGGGCCCGCCGATAGTGGTCCGATACCCAACCCCCGGACAGGGAATCGGCCATGCAGACGCCAGCACCGTCCGCTCGTCCGAGCCGCTTGCCGTCCCTGACCGGTATGCGGTTCGTCGCGGCGTTCGCCGTCCTCATCTCGCACTTGACCGGCCAGTTCTTCGGATCGATCCACCCCGGCCTCCCCTACTTCTTCACCACTCTCGGGCCGGTCGGGGTCGCCTTCTTCTTCATCCTCAGCGGCTTCATCCTCACCTGGGTCGCCGACCCGAAGGACACCGCCGTGCTGTTCTGGCGCCGGCGCCTGGTGAAGATCTTCCCGAACCACCTCACGACCTTCGCCGCCACCGTCGCCCTGATGGCCGTCGCGGGCATTCCGATCATGGTGATCAACACGCTTCCGCCGCTGTTCCTGGTCGAGCCGTGGATTCCGAACTTCGACGCCCTCGGCGGGCTGACCGGGATCAACGTGCCGAGTTGGACCCTCGGTTGCGAGTTGGTCTTCTACTTCGCGTTCCCCTGGCTCATCCGTCTCATCGCGCGCATCCCGCCGTCCCGGCTGTGGCCGTGGGCCCTGGGCACCGGGCTCGCGGTCGTCGCCGTCCCGTTCGTCGCCCAGCTGCTGCCCGCCCACCCGGCCACCTCCTGGGATCCGGAGGTCGCGCAGTTCCAGTCCTGGTTCGCCTACAGCCTGCCCTTCACCAGGATGCTGGAATTCGTCCTCGGCATCCTGATGGCCCGGATCGTGCTCTCCGGGAAGTGGATCCGCCTCGGCATGGCGCCCGCCTTCCTCCTCACGGTCGCGTTCGTCGCCCTCCAGTCCCGGCTGCCCGGCATCTTCCACCTCTGTGCCGGGCCGACCGCGTTCGCGCTCGCCCTGGTGATCGCGGCGGGCGCCGCCGCCGACGTCCGCGCCGTCCGTACGCCCTTCGGCGGCCGGGTCATGGTGTGGCTGGGCGAGGTCTCGTTCGCCCTCTACCTCGTGCACTACCTCGTCATCCAGTACGGCCCGATCGACGCCGCGCACGCCACCGGCCAGACCGCGATCGCCTCCCCGTCGACCAGGCTGGCGCACATCCTGCTCACCGTCGCGATCAGCCTCGCGCTCGCGGCCCTCCTGTACACGGTGGTCGAACGCCCGGCGGTCCGCCGCTTCAGCCGGCCGCGCGGCCGCCTCGCCGCCCCCGAAGGCGCACCCGAAGACGCACCCGGACCCGGCCCCGAAGGCGCACTCGAAGACGCACCCGCACCCGCCGGGGCCCGGCCCCCCGTACCCCGATCCGACGCGACCCCTGTCCGCCACCCTGGAGCCGTCCCCCATGACGAACCCCGGCCCTGACCAGGCGACCGGCACCCCCCGGTTCCCGACCATCCGGCCGCCCTCCCGCCCCTTCGACCCCGACGAGAGCTACGCCCGGCTGCGCGCCGACGCGCCCGTGTCGCCGGTGCGGTGTCCGGCCGGAATGGACGCCTGGCTGGTCAGCCGACACGAGGACATCCGGGCCGTGCTCACGGATCCGCGACTGAGCTCCCGGGGCGCCGGCTCGATGCACATGCTGCCCTCCTACGACCGGGCCGACCCGCCCCCTGGCTCCATGATCCAGCTGGACGGCGCGGAGCACGCGCGGCTACGACGGCTGCTGATCGGCGAGTTCACCGTGCGGCGGATCGCCGCCCTGCGGCCGTCCGTCCAGCGGATCACCGACCGGCACATCGACGCGATGCTCGCCGCCGGGCCGGGCGCCGACCTGGTCCGGGACTTCGCGCTGCCGATTCCGTCGCAACTGATCTGCGAGCTGCTCGGCGTGCCCTACGCCGACCACGACGCCTTCCAGCACGACAGCGAGGTGCTGATCGGCTTCGACGCCGACCAGGCCACCCGCGACGCGGCCACCCGGCGGTTGGAGGACTACCTCGCCGACCTGGTCACGAGGCGCCTCGCCGAGCCGCGGGACGACCTGCTGAGCCGGCTGATCGCCCGCGGCAGGACGACCGAACGGCCGCCGACCGTACCGGAGTTGGCCACCCTCGGCGTGCTGCTGCTGGTCGCCGGGCACGAGACGACCGCCAACATGATCGCGCTGAGCGCCCTGGTGCTGACGGCGGACCCGGACCGGGCGGCCGCGCTGCGGGCCGCCCCGGACACCATCGGCCTCGCCGTGGAGGAGCTGCTGCGCTACCTGTCGGTGATCCAGTTCGGCCTGCTGCGGTACGCCACCGAGGACGTCACCGTCGGCGGCACCCCGGTGGCGGCGGGAGACTGGCTGGTCGCCGCGATCCCGTCCGGCAACCGGGACGAGGACGTGTTCCCGGCCCCGGACACCGTCGACCTGCGCCGACCGCCCCGCCCGCACCTGTCGTTCGGCTTCGGCCCGCACCAGTGCATCGGTCAGCAGCTGGCCCGGATGGAGCTCCGGATCGCGCTGGCCACCCTGCTGCGCCGGATGCCCGGGCTACGGCCGGCGGAGCCGTTGGCGCCGTCCGCCTTCAAGCACAACGACATCGTCTTCGGCCTGCGGAGCCTGCCGGTCACCTGGTGACCTGGTGACCTGGTGACGCGCGGCGGCAAAAGGGCTTGGCCGGTGCGCCGTGGCCCGCCGAGAATGGGTGGATGATCGCCTTCGCCCCGCACGGACCCGTCGAGCCCCCGCCCGTCGTCACCGAACTCGCCGCCGGGCAGCCGGTCCGGGCCGTGTGGCAGAACGAGCTCGGCGGGCTGACCTTCCGGATCGGCTCGGGCGACACCTGCCGGTTCGTGAAGTGGACACCGGTCGGTAGCGGCATCGACCTCGCCGCCGAGGTCGCGCGCCTGCGGTGGGCGGCGAAGTACACCGTGGTGCCCCGGGTGCTCGACGAGGGCGCCGACGGGACGGGCTCCTGGATCGTCACCCGCGGACTGCCCGGCCGCTCGGCGGTGGACGATCGCCGGAAGCGTGACCCCGCCACCGCCGTGCGCGCGATCGGCGCCGGGCTGCGGCGGCTCCATGACGCGCTGCCCGTCGCCGACTGCCCGTTCGACTGGTCGGCCGGGGGCCGGCTGGAGAACGCGCGGTCACGGGCGGCGGCCGGCCTGACCGATCCGGCGGACTGGCCTCCGGAGCTTCAGCGCTTCGGCACCGTCGATCAGGCGCTCGACGTGCTCGCCGACATCCCGCCCGTCGACCGGCTCGTGGTCTGCCACGGCGACGCCTGCGCGCCCAACACCCTGGTCGGGGACGACGGCACCTGCACCGGGCACGTCGACCTCGGCACCCTCGGTGTCGCCGACCGCTGGGCCGACCTCGCGGCCGCCACCTGGAGCACCCAGTGGAACTACGGCCCGGGCTGGGAGGAGCCGCTGCTGGAGGCCTACGGGGTCGAGCCCGACCCGGAGCGGATCGCCTACTACCGGCTGCTGTGGGAGCTGTCGGACTGATCGGTCGTGGCGGCGCCCCGCCGCTGCGCCGCCCGTACGGCCAGCGCGCCCGCCGCGCCGAGCACGCACAGCACGGTGGCGGCCAGCACCGCGTGGTCCGCGCCGTCGGCGGCCGCTCGCGGGGTGGCGGGGCGGCCGAGGCCCATCAGGGTGACGGTGACCGCCACGCCGAGGGACGAACCCAGGTACCGGGCCGTGTTGTTGGCGCCCGAGCCCATCGCGGCGCGGTGGGCGGGCACGCTGGTGACGGCGAGGCGGCCGAGCGCCGCGTTCAGCACCCCGCTGCCGATGCCGGCCACCGCCAGCCCCGGGGCCAGCCGCAGCCAGGAGTCCCCCGGGCGCAGCCCGACCAGGGCGAGTTCGCCGACTCCGCAGACCAGCAGGGCGACGATCAGTTGGGTGGTGGCACCGATCCGGCCCGCCAGCCGGCGGGCCTGGAGCGCCGCGACCACCGACAGGCCGGACCAGATGGCGAGCACTCCCCCGGCGGCCAGCGCCGACACCCCGAGCACCCGTTGCAGGGCGGCGGGCAGGCAGCTCATCAGACCGACCACGGCGAGCCCGGTGAACAGCGCCCCGCCCGTCGCGGCGACGAAGCCCGGTTCGCGGAACAGCCGCAGGTCCAGCATGGGGTCGGCGCAGCGCGCCTCGACCACGGCGAAGGCGGCGAGCAGCACCACACCGGCGGCCAGCAGGGCGAGCACCACCGGTTCGGTCCAGCCGTAGCGGCCCTCGGCGAGCCCGGCGATCAGGGCCGCGGTGCCGGTGCCGAGGGTGAGCACCCCGGGGGTGTCGACGCGCCGGCGGGCGGGGCTGCGGGACTCCTCCAGCACGGTGGCGGCGAGCGCGAGCAGGGAGGCGGCGAGCAGGGCGAGCCCCCAGTAGACGGCGCGCCAGCCGAGCCAGCGCTCCGCCAGCGCGGCGTACACCGGGCCGACCGCGATGCCCAGGCCCACCGCCGCGCCCCAGACGCCGAGCGCCCGCACCCGGGCGGCGCCGCCCGGGTAGGCCTCGCCGATCAGGCCGAGGCTCGGCGCGAGGACGGCGGCCGAGGCGGCGCCCTGGACGACCCGGGCGGCGAGGAAGAGGGGCGTCACGGCGGCGGCCGCGGCGGCGGCGCTGGAGAGGGCGAGCAGCAGCGCGCCCACGACGAAGACCTGCTTGCGGCCGCGGTCGTCGGCGATGCTGCCGGCGGTGAGCAGCAGGGCGGAGAGTCCGACCAGGGCGCCGGTGAGCACCCAGGTCTGGGCCGTGGGGCCGGCGTGCAGGGCGGCCGCGGTCGGGGCGAGGGTGGTCATCGGCACGGTGTACGCGACGAGGACCAGCAGGGTGCCGTAGGCGGCGGTCGCTAGCACGCCCTGTGCGCGTCGGGTGGTCATGTCCGGCTCCGGGGTGGCGGATCAAGGGGAGAGGTCGGGAAGCGTGCCGAGGGGGCGGGTCAGGGGGACAGGTCAGAGGGACAGGTCAGGGGGTGCGGTGCTCGGCTCAGGGGGGGTGCGGCGGTCAGCGCCCCGGGCAACCACGGGCTGCGGCGCTCCCCCGGGCCGGTTCGGCGGCGGCGGCCGCGACGGCGCCGGCCAGGCAGGCGATCAGGCAGCGGGTGACGGGGTGGCGCACCGCCCGCACCAGTGCGGCCAGCGGGGCGGCGGGGGTCTCGCGGTGGGTCATCGGGTGCTCCTTCGCACGGGTGCTGCGGTGGTGTCACGGTCACCGGGGGCCGCGGCGGCGTCATGCCCGCGGAGTGCCGGCGCGGCGTCATGCCCGCCGTGTGCCGCGGCGGTGCCACGCCCTCCGGGGGCCGCGCCGTTCGGCGTGGCCCCCGGTGGGGTGGGTGGGGCGGGCGCCCGGTCGGGGCCCGCCCCGGGGTGGGAGGGTGGACGGCCTCACGCGGCCGTCGCGGGCTGGGCCTCGGCGGCCGGGGCGCCGGCGGCCTCGGGGCGCGGGGTGCGCAGGGTGACCACCGCGAGCAGGCCGCCGACCACCGCGATCGCCGCGGCGCCGATGAACGCCGCGGAGAAGCCCGAGGTGAGGCTCTCGGCCGTGGAGTCCGAGGTCCGGGCGGCGGCCAGCGCGGTCATCGCGGCCAGGCCGAGCGCCGAGCCGACCTGGTAGCCGGTGTTGACGATGCCGGAGGCGAGGCCGCCGTCCTGCGGGGGCGCGCTGGAGATCGCGGTGCCGAGGGACGGGATGAAGGCGAGCGCCATGCCGATCGCGGCGAGCAGCGAGGCGGGCAGCACGTCGGTCCAGAAGTTGCCGTCCGGGCGGGCCAGCGAGAGCCCGAACAGACCGGCGCCGAGGGCCAGCATGCCGGTGACGACCAGTGCCTTGGGGCCGAAGCGGGCGATCAGCCGCGGCGCCAGGGTGATCATGATGCCCATGATCGCGACGGTCATCGGCAGCAGGGCCGCGCCGCTGGCGAAGGCGCCGAGGTGGAGCACCTGCTGGAGGTAGAGGTTCAGGAAGAACCACATCGGCACCCAGGCCGCGGCCAGCAGGAACTGGGCGAGGTTGGCGGCGCCGAGGTTCGGCACCCGGAAGATGCTCAGCCGCATCAGCGGCTCGCGGCGCTTGCCCTGGATGACCAGGAAGGCGATCAGCAGCACGACCGCTCCGGCCAGCGTCAGCAGGGTCGAGGCCGAGGCCCAACCCTCCTCCGGGGCACGGACGATGGCGTACACCGCGGCGGCCAGGCCGACGGTCACGGTGAGCGCGCCGATGATGTCGATGCCGCCGGTGCGCCGGGGTGCGGAGGGCATCAGCGAGGGGGTGGCGAGCAGCGCGACCAGGGCGACCGGGATGTTGATGTAGAACACCCACGGCCAGCTGATGTACTGGGTGATCAGGCCGCCGAGGAAGACGCCCGCGGTGCCGCCGGCCGGAGCCGCCGCGCCGTACAGGGCGAAGGCCTTGGTCAGCTCCTTCGGATTGCCGCCGAAGAGCATCATCAGCAGGGTGAGCGCCGAGGGGGCGATCATCGCGGCGCCGAGGCCCTGGACGGCGCGGCCGGCCAGTTCGGTCGGGACGTTCCCGGCGAGGCCGGCGAGCAGCGAGCCGGCGCCGAGGACCGCCCAGCCGGTGCTGAACAGCCGGCGGGCGCCGAGCAGGTCGGACAGCCGGCCGCCGAGCAGGAGCAGGCCGCCGAAGGCCACCACGTACGCGTTGAACACCCAGGACAGGTTCCCCTGGCTGAAGCCGAGGTCGTCCTTCATCTTGGGCAGGGCCACCCCGATGATCGAGGTGTCCATGATCACCACGAACTGCGCCGCGGCGATCAGCGCCAGTGCGCGCCACCTCCGGGGGTTCGGCCCGGTGTTGTCGGTTGCCATCTCCAACTCCCTACCCGTCGGGGGGTATCTGCCGGGGCGGTGGCCCGCGGCAACGATCATCGGCCGTCAGCTCCCGGTGCAGGCATGGTGAGTGCCTCCGGTGGACGACCCCGGTGAGGACGTGTCAGAGCATACCCTAGGGGGGTAGGGTTTAACACGTGGAAGTCGGAGGCGGGTTCGAGGCACTTAGGGGTGGGGGGTATGCGACAGCCCCCGGGAGGGGCGGCGGACCGGACCCCGCCCGGCCGGGCACACCGCCCGCGACCAGGCATCCGGCTATCCGTTTCCTAAGTAAATTCGCAGAACTCCCTTGGTCCGGGCCTGACTTGCTTTCGCCATAGGCCTCCGCTCTACTGGCCTCCCGAACTGCCGTTGGCCTCCCGAACCCCCGCGCGTCGAAATGAGGACCGAACGATGGAATCCACGGTGGAACTGCACCCGGCCCGCCCGGCCGAGGCCGCCGCCATCTCCCGGCTCCTCGCGGCCTGCTGGCGCCACGACTACGCGGAGTACCTGGGCGGCCAGCGCACCGAGCACCTGATCGCCACCTACTGCCCCGTCAGCCGGATCACCGTCGAGATCTCCGGCTCCGGCGCCGGGGACGGCTGGCTCGGCTGGCTGGTCGCCGAGCACGCCGGAGAGGTCGTCGGCGTGGCCGCCGGGGGCATCGCCACGGTCGGATCCGGCGAGGTCTACACCCTGTGCGTGGCCACCGACCACCGGCGCCGGGGCATCGGCAGCGGCCTGCTCGACGCGCTCACCGAGCAGCAGCGGGCCCGCGGCGCGACCCGCCAGTGGGTGAGCACCCACGGCGCCGACGACCCCTCGGCCCCCTTCCTCACCCGGCACGGCTTCGTCGCCGACGGTGAGGCCCAGCCCTCCGGCACCGGCATCCGACTGCGCCGCACCCTCTGACCCGGATACAGGGCGGGGGTATACCCCGAGGGTCCGCCGACGGTACTCCGGGCCACCACCCGGGCCGGCTCCGCCACCCAGGGGGGTATCCGCCGCGACGCCCGGACCGGCACCGGACCAGTTCCCCGTACGGGGTGGGGGTATCCGGGGCATCCGGTGCAGCACCCTTGGCGTCCACCGGCCGCGGCGCGAACACGCCGCCGCCACCACTCCTGCGGCACGCACTCCGGGCGCAGAATGAACGCACCGCCCCCAGCTGCCCGTTCGGGCAGACCCTCAGCTCCCGGAGGAGCCATGCTGCTGCGTACCGCCCGCCCGGCCGGCACCCTGCGGACCGTTCCGCGCCCCACCGCCGAACCCCTCCCGCACGGCGCCGACATCCTCGACTACCTGCGCGCCGCCCGCGCCACCCGCGGCCCCGTCCTCGACCTCGGCGCGGGCTCCGGACGCTTCGCCGTCCCGCTCGCCCGCCAGGGCTTCGACGTCGACGCCGTCGACCGCGACCCGGCCCGGCTCGCCCGGCTGCGCAGCTGGGCCGCCACCCTCCCCGAGAGCCACCCTGGGCGGGTCACCGCGATCCGCGCCGACCTCACCGAACTCACCCTGCGCCGCCGCTACGGCCTGGTCATGCTCGCGGGCGGACTGATCCTCGAACTCCCCGAGCAGGTGAGGGCGCCACTGCTGTGGCAGCTCGCCGGCCACCTGACCAGGAACGGCCTGCTCGCCCTCGACTGGATCGCCCCGGACCACCGCGGCCTCACCCCGCCCGCCGACCTGCGCGCCTGCGGGCTGCGCACCGTGCGCCGCGACCGCCGGCCGCTGCCCGACGGCGCCTCCAGCACCTTCCTGCTCTGCGCCCGTCGCACCTGAGATCCGTCCGCCGGGGCCCCGAGAACCGTCCGCCGGCCCCCGAGAGCCACTCGCCAGGTCCGCACACCTCCCCCCGCACGCGCGGTGAACACCCCTTCCCGGCACTGACGTTGTGTTTCCGGAACGTAACGGAACCTCAGGTACCATGCCTCCCAGGGGTGACGCGAGGGGGCGGCAATGGCGACATCGACCGGAGGAAAATCCTCCGAGCACGCACTGTCCGTCTACCGCGCACTCCGGGCCCGAGGCTCCCACCACTTCTCCGCACTCACCCGAGAACTCGGCCTCTCCGGCCCCCAGGCCGCCGAGTGCTGGGCCGAGTTGGAATCCCTCGGACTGATCAGCGGCACCGGACCGGACGAGGACGCGCAGGTCACCGCGGTCGACCCGGAGGTCGCCCTGCTGCGCGTCCTCGCCCGCGAGGCCCAGGAGGTGCGCGCCCGCCAGCAGCGCACCGAACTCGCCTACACCGCCGTCGAGGAGCTCACCCGGCGTTACCTGCGCGGCGGCGTGGCGGTGCCCTCCGAGGTCGAGGTCGAGGTGCTGACCGGCAGCAGCAGCGTCCAACAGACCCTGGAGGGCCTCTCCGACACCGTCCGCACCGAGATCGCCTCCATGCACCCGGGCGCCCTGCCCACCGGCGAGTTCCTCACCGCCGGCCTCGACCGCGACCGCCGGCTGATCGAGGCCGGCGCCCGGGTCCGGGCGATCTACCAGCAGCGCTTCCTCTCCGTCCCGGCGCTCGCCGACTTCTTCCAGCGGCAGATCGAACTCGGCGTCGAGGTGCGGCTCGCGGCCGTCGTCCCGCTCAACATGATCCTCAGCGACCGCCGCCTCGCCCTGCTCCCGATCGACCCGGACGACCTCGACTCCGGCGCCATCCTGGCCCGCGGCCCCGCCCTCGTCCGCTCCTACACCGCGCTCTACGACTACTGCTGGCACACCTCCGCCGTCCTCGGCCGCACCGAGGAGTACCAGCACGGCAGCGACCGCCTCACCGACCAGCAGCACGCCGCGATCCGGATGCTCGCGGCGGGCATGAAGGACGAGAAGATCGCCCGCTCCCTCGGCATCTCGCTGCGCACCCTCAGCCGCCTGCTCTCCGAGGTGATGCAGGAACTCGGCGCCTCCAGCCGCTTCGAGGCGGGCGTGCGGGCGGCGAAGCTCGGCTGGCTGGACTGACCGGCGCGGCCGCGGCCGCCGGCGCCCTGGCCAGGGGGCCGGGAATCCCTTGATCGACAACGGGGTTCCACGGGGCGTCAGACGTCACCGACCGAAGGGCTCTCCGTGCGCGCCATACAGATCGACCGTTTCGGCACCCCTGATGTCCTCGACCTCGTCGAGGTTCCCCGGCCCGTGCCCGGCCCCGGGGAGGTGCTGGTGCGGACGGTG
The DNA here is from genome assembly GCF_042792155.1 of Kitasatospora sp. NPDC056651. Classification (NCBI taxonomy): domain Bacteria; kingdom Bacillati; phylum Actinomycetota; class Actinomycetes; order Kitasatosporales; family Streptomycetaceae; genus Kitasatospora; species Kitasatospora sp. NPDC056651. Next base: position 14,673 of record NZ_JBHTWX010000029.1, read on the forward strand.
GCGAGCGGCATCAACCCCGTCGACGACAAGACCAGGGAGGGGGCCATCGGCGAGGGCGCTCCCCCGCTGCCCATGACGCTCGGCTGGGACCTGGCGGGCGTCGTGGTCGACGGCGGCGACGGCGGTCGGCTGGGCGCCGGGGACCGGGTCATCGCGATGTCGCACCAGCTCGGCACCGCCCGGGGCACCTGGGCCGACCTGGTCGTGCTCCCGGAGGAGGCGGTCGCCGTCGCGCCACGGGCGGTCAGCCTGGTCGAGGCCGCCACGCTGCCGCTGCCCGGACTGACGGCGCTCCAGACCCTGGACTGGCTCGCGGTCGCCGCCGGGCAGCGGCTGCTGATCGCCGGCGCGGCCGGCGCCGTCGGCGGGCTGGCCCTGCAGATCGCCCGGGCGCGCGGCGTCGAGGTCGACGCCCTGGTCTCCCGGGACGAACAGGCCGCCTTCGCCCGCGAGCACGGTGCGGGCCTGGTCTCCACCGACCCGGCCGCCTTTCCGGCCCGCGGCTACGACGCGGTCTTCGACACCTTCGGGGCCTTCGTCACGGAGGCGGTCGCGGACGGCGGCCGGTACGCGTCGATCGCCACCCAGGCCGGCCCCGTCCCGGACCTCTCGGCCCGGGGCGTGCGCACCACCGTCCACCAGGTGCGCGAGGACGGCGCCGGGCTGGCCGAGCTGGCCGCGCTCGTCGACGCCGGGGCGCTGCGGCCGCGGGTGCACGCGAGTTACGGCCTCCAGGACATCCGGGCGGCGCACGACCGCTTCCGGGCGGGCGGGCTGGCCGGGAAGATCGTCGTGACCTTCTGACCGTCGGCGTCCGGCCTCGTGCGGGCGGGCCGGACACCCGGCCCGCCCGGGCCGGGTTCTCGTGGTCCACCACAAGGTACGATGGAACCAAATCTTTGGTCGACCTGTGGGGGGTGGGGCTGATGGCGCGCGAGACCCTGACGGCGGACCGCGAGAGCCTGGCCGCGCACCGCGAGGCGGCGGCCCGCCAACTCCGGGACGTGGGGCTGCGGGTGACCGGCCCCCGGCTGGAGGTCCTCCAGCTGCTCGCGGCCGAACCTCACCAGGACGTCGAGTCCATCACCGAGGCCGCCCGTGAGCGCCTCGGCACGCTCACCAGCCAGGCCGTCTACGAGATGCTCCGCAACTTCCTGGAGACCGGGCTGGTCCGGAAGTTCGAACGCCCGGGCCGCACCGCCGTGTTCGAGCTCTCCGGCCCCCCGCACCACCACGCGCTGTGCACCCGCTGCGGCCGGGTCGCCAACGTGGACGCCGAGGCGCCCGCCCCGCCCCGCAAGGGCCTGCGGGGCTGGCGCGTCGACGACACCGAGCTGGTCTTCCACGGCGAGTGCCCCGACTGCCGGGTCCGCCGCCCGGAGTGACCGGCCTCGATCACCGTGGTGCCGGGGGGAGTTCACCGGCCCGGTCGACCGCGGCCCGGGTGAGGACGGCGGAGCTGCCGAGCACCGTCCCGACCGCCGGCCCGGCGTCTCCGGCCTCTGCCCCGCCTTCGGCTTCGACTTCCGCTCCGGCTCCGGTGACGACGGTGCGCTCACCGAGGAACGCGTACGTCGTCCGGTCGAACACCCACTGCGTCTGCCGCCCGTGCGCCGTACGGGCCACGGCGACGCCTTCACGCCCGGCGGCGTCGGTGGCCGAGGGAACGACCGTGACGCCGGGAATGCGCTCCGCGGCCCGGTAGAGCGCGGCACCGACCTGCGGCGGCGCCCAGGTCTCGGCCAGCAGGTCGCCGATGGCCGTGAACGCCCGCTGGTCCCGCCCTTCGGCGCCCCCGGCGCCACCCCGGGTCTCGTCCCGGATGAGCTTCAACAGGGCGTCCGGATCGGTGGGCAGCGAGGCGACGTACGCGTGGGTCGGGTCACCGATCGACGGGCCGCCGGGGCGCGCGGAGCCGGGCCGGGGCGCCGCACCCCGCTGGTCGAGGTGGAGGACCGGCCCGTCCTCGCGGAGCGGGGTGTCGGGCCCGCCCTCCTCGCGCAGCAGACCCGGGCGGCTGCCGTCGGCGGACAGCCACACCCGCCTGGTGTGCGCGGGCGCCATCGTCACGGGGCCTCCCCCGGCGCTCTGCGCCGCGTAGGCGACGGTGCTCTCGATGTAGACGAACTGGTCGGCGCGGACGGCGGGTTGCTCCGATCCGGCGGCGGCGAGGGCGATCCGGTCGAGGAGCAGCGCCGCCTCGGAGGCGCCGGCCGCGCCGGCCCCGGCCGCCGAACGTCCCTGCCGGGTCGGGTCGTTGAGGTCCACCACGACGGCGCCGACGATCGCCAGGGCGGCGGCGAGCGCCGGCACCGCGATCCGGACCGGACTGCGGTACCAAGCCGGACGCCGCTCCGGGGCCCGATGCGGCTGGAGCGCCGCCGCCTCGCGCAACAGCTCCTCCCGCAACAGCGCTCGGCGATCGGCGGCCAGGCCGGGCACCGTCGGCGGGCGCAGCAGTTCGGCGAGTTCGCGACGCTCGGGCGCCTCGGCCGGATCCTGCGTGCCGCGCCGTGGGGTGGCGTTCATCCGTGGCTCTCCTGGGTCGACGGCCGGAGTGCGGAGAGGCGGCCGGGTACGGACAGGGCGGTGGTTCGGGCGGACCGGCCGTCCGCCGGGCGGGGCTTCCCGGCCCGAGCGTCGGCCTTGGCGTTGGCGCCGGCCCTGGCCTTGACGCCGGCCCTCGACTCGGCCCTCGCCTCGACCTCGGTGAGCTCGCGCAGCCGGGCGCGGGCCCGGGACAGCCGCGAGCGGACGGTGCCGACCGGCGTGCCGAGTGCCTCCGCCGCACTCGCGTAGTCCAGTCCGGCCCACACCACGAGGGTGAAGACCTCCCGGTCACGGCGCCGGAGCCGGGCGAGCGCGCGGTGCGCCGCGCGCAGCTCCTCGACGTCCGCGAGGTGCGCGACCAGGTCGTCGGCGAAGTCCGGGACCGCCCCCCGCTCCGGGAGCCGGGCGAGCGCGACGTCGCGGCGCCGGCGGGCCCGGGCGTTGCGGCGCATGGTGTTGGTGGCGATCCCCAGCAGCCACGGGCGCAGGCCGTCGCCGTCCGGGTGCAGCTTCTCCCGGCTTCGCCAGGCCTCCAGGAAGGTCGTCGAGACGACGTCCTCGGCTTCCGCCCAGTCGCCCGTGACCCGGAGGGCATAGCGGTACAACACCTGGGCGTGCTCGTCGTACAGCTCGCCCAGGGCGTCCGGATCGCCACGGCGAAGACGCGTTCTCATGAGTGCTTCCACACCCTGCCCTGCCCGGTCGGCCGCCCGGGTTCCGGTGACCTGCGCCACAGCCGCCATCGCCCCGGTGTAACCCGGATCACAGGAACTCCGGTGCCCGGCCGAGCAGTACGAAGCATGACCGCTACTTCCCTCCCCCGCCGCAACCTCCTCCGGGCCCTGGCCGCCACCGTCGCCCTGGTCGGCGGCGCGGCACCCGCCTGGGGCGGCGCGGCCTTCGCCGCCGAGCCGGAGACGTACACCCTGACGATCAGGCACCTGGACCGCGACGGCCGGCCGACCGCGCCGTACCGCACCAACGTCACCGGGATCTCCGGCCCCGGCGCGGACACCTCGGTCCGGCCGGAAGCCCCCTCGGGCGTCACCACCCTACGGCTGCCCAAGGGCCGGTACCTGCTGGACAGCACCCTGGCCTCGGGTCTGGAACCGGGCGGCACGATCTGGACGGACTGGATCGTCCAGCCGCGCCTGGACCTCGACCACGACACCACCGTCACCGTCGACGCCCGGACCACCGCCCCCGTCTCCGTCCGGCCGCCGGACGGCTCCGCGGCCTTCGTGCACAGCGCGATGTTCGTCTCGGTCACCCACGGGGGCGCCACCAGGACGGTCGAGGTCGCCAACGGGTCGCCGAACCTGCGCGTCGCCCACCTGGGGCCGGAGACCGAGGCCGGGGCGGTGAAGCAGTGGTTCGACGTCAACTGGAAGACCGACAGCGTCGACTACCTGCTCGGCCCGACCTTCTCCGGCAGCCGCGCCCTGACCGGGCTCACCCGGCAGTACTCCGCGCCGGAGCTGGCCACCCTGAGGGTCCGCGGCGCCGCCGGACCGGGCGGCGCGGGGATCGGCCTGCTCAGCTTCCAGCCCTCCGAGGGGGCGTCCATCGGCATCTCCCGGAGCATGGCGACGCCCGGCACCGCCACCTTCGTCGTCACACCCGAACGCGGTAGCTGGGACGTCGGCTACACCGCCCCCCGCGCCGACGAGTCCGCGCCGAACTCCTACACCACCGAGCGTGTCGCCGTCCGGGCCGGGGCCACCACCACCCGGACCTTCGACGGCCCGGTCTTCGGCCCCGCGCTGACCGAGCGCCCCGCCGTCTCGCGCGACGGCGACCGGATCACCGCGGACATCCCGCTGCTCGCCGACGGCGACGGCCACGCGCCCTCGGCCCCGTCCTTCGACACCGCCTACACCTCGCTGTACCGCGACGGCGCGCTGGTCGGCGCGGCCTCCGGCACGCCCGGACAGGGCGAGTTCACCGTGCCCCCGGCGCCGGGCTCCTACCGCCTGGCCACCACGGTGACCCGCAAGGCCGCCGCCGGCGCCACCACCCGGGTGACCGCCTCCTGGACCTTCGCCTCGGCCACCACGAGCGGCCCGACCGCGCTCCCGGTGAGCGTGGTGCGCTTCTCCCCCGAGCTCGACCCCACCGGCACCGCGGCGGCCGGCAACGCCGTCCGGGTCCCGGTCACCGTCCAGGGCGCCGCCGCGGACGGCCGCGTCCGCTCACTGACCGTCTCCGCGTCCACCGACGGCGGCGCCTCCTGGACCCGGCTCCCGGTCGAGTCGGGCGCCGTCACCGTCCGGAACCCGGCGGCGGGCACCGGCGTCTCCCTGCGCGCCGAACTCACCGACGCCGACGGCAACACCCTCGACCAGACCATCACCGACGCCTACCGCACCCGGTGACCCTGCTCCGCGGCCGTCGAAGGCGGCGAGACGCGGAAGACCGCGCGTCACCCCCCGAGGGCGAGCGGAGGAAGCCGACGACCGGATGATGCGCCGGCGGGGGCGGGGCCCGCTCAGGGAGCGGGCCCCGGTCAGAAGCCGAAGACCGGGCCGGTGGGTGGGGTCGGGCGGGTGCCCGGGAGGGGTGGGGTGAGGGTGTCCGGGGTGATCGGCGCGCCGGGCCGGTCGCCGAGGGCGCGGGCGAGCCGGGTGGCGCCCTCGGGCATCACGGGCCAGGCCCAGGCGGCCAGGGCCCGGGCGACGGCCAGTTGGGCCACCAGGGCGGCCCGGTGGCGGGACTGGTCGTCGGCTCGGTCCCGCTCGTACGCGTTGACCAGCTGGAACTCGCCCACCAGCCGGACGGCTTCGTCCAGCAGGGCGACGGCGCGGCGCGGGTCGAAGCTCTCCGGCCGGTAGGCGACGCGCAGTTCGGCCGCCGTGACGGACAGCCGCTCGCACAGGTGGGCCCATCCGGCGCCGCCGGGTGCCGTGTCCGGGACGCTGCCGTGGCAGTCCTCCCGCAGGTCGGCGAACAGCCGCACCAGCCAGGGGTTCCACTCCTCCTCCAGCACCTGGCGGGAGCCGTCCAGCCCCTCCAGTGTGAAGTCGGTGGGGCGGCCCACCGGCCGCTGCGACAGCACGTGCCGGCGCAGCGCGTCCGAGCCGCCCTCGGTGAGGGCGTCCAGGGCCCAGACCGCGTGCCGCTGCCCGGTGGACATCCGGCGGCCCAGGAAGCGGTACGCCTCGTTGACCTGGTGGCCGACCGGCACCGGCCGGCCCAGGTGCAGCAGCAGGGCCGGGAGCAGGGCCAGCCGCAGGTGCGCGTGGTCGAAGCCGAAGAACTGGAGCACTCCGTCCGGCTGCCCGTCCTCGGCCAGCAGGTGCGCGGCCACGGCCTCGAAGCGGGAGTCCACCCGCTGCTCCTCGAAGCCGGGCGCGGTCACCTCCACGCCCCAGTCCGCCGGGTGGCTGACCGCGACCTCCGCCAGGCCGTCCCGGGCCAGTTGCTCGCACAGCACGGCGAGCCGCGGCGCCATCGGGGTGGCCGCCCAGTGGTCGAGCAGCGCGTCGCGGTGCGCCTCCAGCGGCAGGTAGAGCCGCCGGTACTGGCGCAGGTCGGCCGGGGTGCCGCAGAGCACGCAGAGCGGGCGCAGCAGGTCCCCGCAGTCGTTGGGCCGGGCGCAGGAGCGGCAGACGTTGCCGCCCGAGGTGGCGCCGCAGTACGGGCAGCCGCCGGTGACCAGCACGCCGTGCAGCCAGCGCTCGCAGGGCCGGCAGTACGGCAGCAGCCGGCTGCGCGCCACCACCGTTCCGTCGGCGTGCAGTCGGGCGAGCAGGTCCTGCACGTGGGTGCGGTAGCCGGGTTCGCGGTCCGGGTGCAGCAGGGCGTCGAACTCGACGCCGGCCCGTTGCAGGTCCACCGTGATGCTCTCGCCGTAGCCGTCGGCGACCTCCTCGGCCTTGCGCCCCTGCACCAGGGCGCAGAGCCGCACTGCCGTGTGGTGCTGGTCGATTCCGCTGCTCATCCGTACCGGACGGCCGTCCGCGCGCAGGAAGCGCCGCAGCACGTCCGCGGCGACGTACGGGCCGGCCAGGTGGCCGACGTGCAGTTCTCCGTTGGGCACCGGCGCGGTGGCGGTGATCCGGATGGGTGTGGTGGTCATGGACGGGCCTCCTTGCCGTCGGGTTGCCCCCGTCGTCGTTCGCTCGCTCCGCCCCGTCATCGGGGTTCGAAGTGGAAGGACCGGATGAAGCAGTCCCTCGGCTGGTCGACCGCGAAGGCGAGGCAGTCGAACAGGGCCTGCGCGGTGAGCCGTTCGCGCGGGCTGTGGCGGGTGCCGGGGCGGGCGCCGTCACCGGTGCCCTGCTGGGCGCCGTGGTGGGTGCCGTGGTGGGCGCCGTCCCACTCGGCGGCGCTCGGGTCGGAGCTGGAGAAGTCGGGCGGGTAGAGCGACATCACCCGCACCCCGGACGGCCGCAGCCGCCGGGCCAGCACGTCGGCGAACCCGGCCTGGGCGCTCTTCGCGGCGTGGAAGGCGTCGTGGGCGGGCGAGCCGTCGTCGGTGTCCAGGCCGGACACCGAGACCATGTTGACGATGTCGGGCCGCGGGGAGTTCCGCAGCAGGGGCAGGAAGTGCTTGACCATCAGCACGGTGCCACCGGCGGTCGCGCCGATCGTCTCGACGATCTGCTCGTCGGAGGCGTCGTCCAGCGCGACGCCGCCGAGCCAGCGCGCGCCGTTGTTGACCAGCAGGTCGACGCGGTCGGTCAACTCGCCCACCTGGCGGGCGAACCGGGCGATCTCGGTGGGCTTGCTCAGGTCGCAGCCGAAGGTGTGGATGCGTTCGCACGCCACGCCTTCGATCTGCCCGCTGACCACCTCCGCCGCGGACTTGGTCCGCGCGGACACGAACACCTCGGCCCCGAGGTGGGCGAAGCCCACCGCCAGGGAGCGGCCGAACGGACGGGACGCGCCGGTGACGACGACCCTCAGGTTGTGGAATCTCATGAGCACGTTCCTTCTGTCGTGCGGCCGGACGCGGACACGGCGGCAGCCCTGCGGCGCGCGTGAAAAAGGGCGGGACGGGGCCCCGGAGCAATCGGGCACCGCGCGGCGCGACACCGCGTACGACCCATCGTTCCAGCCCGTCCGGCCCCGATGGCGCCCTGACCACGGCGTGCCCCCGCCGTGGCGTGTGGCCGCCACGGGTGGACGGCCGGCGGGCCCCGGGGCCGCGCGGGACCGGCCCGCGCCGGGTCTCAGGCGGCCTCGGCCGCGGGCCGGCCCCCGGCCAGGACGACCCGGCCCAGGACCCGGGCCCGCTTGTGCGGGACGGTCACCCGGGCGAGGCGTCCGGCCGCCCGGACGGCGGTGGCGGTGACCGGACCGGCGGGGGTGAGCAGCGGCGGCGCGGCAGGAGTGGGCAGGAACGGCCCGGCGGGGGTTGGCAGGGACGGCCCGGCGGCGCCGGCGAGGCGGTGCGGCAGGGTGCCGGGGAGGGTGAGGGCGGCGGCGAGGCAGACCGCACCGGTGAGGGCGAGCCCGGGGTGCCAGCCGGTGGCGGTGAGGGCGCGGACGGGCAGCCCGGCGGGCTCGGCGGCGCCGACCAGCGCGAGTTTGGGCAGGGCGCCGTCGGCGGGGTGACCGAGCCGGGCGGCGGCGGCCGCGCGGATCGGGGCCAGCCGGGCGGCCACCCGGGCGTCGGCGGCGAACAGTTCGGCGCTGCCGCGCAGTCCGAGGTCGGCGGCCGCCACGAAGGCGTACGGGTTTCCGAACGAGACCAGTGAGGCGCCGACCTCGCCCGCGTCCGTCCGCAGCGGTTCGTACGCCAGGCCGGTGGGCAGCAACTCCGGGTCCGCTTCCGGCTCGTAGTGCAGCGTGTACTCGCCCTCCCCGACAGTCGATCCCCCAGCAGACGATTCCCCGGCGGACGACGCCCCGGCGGCCTCGACCACCAGGGCGCCGCCCTGACCGCGCAGCCGCACCGACGCGCCCGGCCGCCGCAACGGCCCCACCCAGCCCAGCAGTTCGGCGACCAGCGCGGCGGCCAGCCCGGAGTGCCCGCAGGCCGCGCCGAAGTCGAAGCGCTCGGCCCGGCCCGGCAGGCCCTGGACGAAGCGGTAGTCGAGGTCCCACCCCGGCTCCGCCGACCGGGAGATCAGCGCGAACTTCATCACCTGGCCCCCGACTTGGCGGCGGATCGCGGCCAGGGCGGGGCGCAGCCGCCACTCGTCGGCGGGCAGCAGGGCGGCGTCCAGGACCAGGGTCGGGCAGGGCGCGCCGAGCGCCCGCGCGAGGTGGCCCACCACGCGCGGTCCGACCAGGGGTGCGTCGCTCAATGCCGGGCCGATTCGCCGTCCGCCCAGAGCTGGTGGACCAGCAGCGCCCAGACGGCGCGGGCTGCGGTGTCCTCCGGCACACCCGCCCGCCGGTCGAGCAGCGCGGTGACCCGCTCGGCGCGCAGCCGCCCGTCCCGGCGCACCCGGTCCGGGGCCAGCACGTCGCGGGCGAAGGCGGCGAGCGGCTGCCCGGGGGCGAGCATGGCGGTGACCGGCAGGGTGAACGGCTGCTTGGGCCTGCGCAGCACGGAGTCCGGGACCAGCCCCCGGGCGGCGGCGTACAGCGGTTTCTTGACCCGCCCGCCGGAGACCTTGAGGTGCCCGGGGAGCCGGTGGGCGAGGCCGTGGACGGCGGGCTGGAGGTAGGGCAGCCGCACCTCCACCGCCGAGGCCATGCTGAGGTGGTCGACCCGGCGCAGGTGGTAGGCGGGCATCCGCAGGCCGGTCTCGAAGCGCCAGATGGCGGCCATCCGGTCGGGCTCCTCCCTCAACGGGGGTTCCTCGGCGCCCGGTTCGGCCCCCGGGTCGGCCCCCGGGTCGGCGTCCAGTTCGGCCCGGTAGTCGGCGGTGTACAGCCGCTCCCGCAGCGCGGTCGGCACCGCCGCCACCTCCTCCAGGTACGCCCCGGCCCACGGCCGCCCGGCCGGCGTGGCGACGGCGGTGCGGATGCGGTCGTAGCCGCCGAACAGTTCGTCGGCCCCGTCGCCGGTGAGCGCGACGGTGAAGCCGGCGGCCCGGACGGCGGCGAACAGGGCGTGGGTGGAGGCGGTGATCGGGTCGGCGTTGGGCTGGCCGAGGTGGGCGACGGTGCGCGGCAGCAGGTCGGGCAGGTCGGCCGGGTCCAGTTCGACCTCGTGGTGGACGGCGCCGCAGTACCGGGCGACCTCGGCGGCGTGACGGCGCTCGTCGCCGGGCCAGTGGCCGGGGTGGACCAGGGTGAAGGTGTGCAGGTCCGGCAGGGTCTGCGCGGCGAGGGCGGCGACCAGCCCGGAGTCCAGGCCGCCGCTGGCGACCACGGCCACCGGCACGTCGGCGCGGGCCAGCCGCCCGACCTCGCGGTGCAGCGCGGCGAGGGTGTCCCGCCCGGCGCCCGCCTCGTCCAGGACGCCGGACAGACCTCCGGACAGACCTCCGGACAGACCGTCGGACAGAACGCCGGAACCGACACCCGCACCGACCTCCGCCGGCGCCTCCCGCCGGGAGATCCGCAGCCCGCCCGACACCGAGTACCGGGCGACGGCGGCCGGCGGAAGCACCCGGACGTGCCGGTACAGGGTGCGCTCGCCGAGCGGGGTGCGGTAGCGCAGGTAGCGGTCCAGCCCGGGCTCCCAGCGCTCCCGCCGCACGGTCGGGAAGGCGAGCAGCGCGGGCAGCTCGGAGGCGAACTCCAGGCCGTCCGCGCCCAGATGGTAGTAGACCGGCTTCATACCCAACGGGTCGGTGGCGATGAGGAGTTCCGGCTCCTCGGCGCGCAGGTCGAGCACCGCGACCGCGTACATCCCGTCCAGCTGCTCGACGAAGGCCGGGCCGTACTCGGCGTACAGCGCGGGCAGCACCGAGCCGTCGCAGCGGTCGGGCAGCCGGTGGCCGCGGGTGAGCAGCCGGCGGCGCAGCTCGGCGTGGTTGTAGATCTCGCCGTTGAAGACGACCAGGATGCCGCCCTCGAAGGCGTGGCCGAGCCGGTAGGGCTGGTCGCCGCCGCGAGGGTCGGTGACGGCCAGCCGGTTGCAGCCGAGCGCCCAGCCGTCCCCGGCGAGCACGGACTGCCGGTCGGGCCCGCCGTGCCGCTGGCGGGCCGCGACCCGGGCCAGGTCGGCCCGGTCGACCCGGGTGGCCGGGCCTTCTCCCAGCCGGCCGAAGATCCTGCACATCGAGCACACCCCTTCGCTGGTTTTGCTCTCCCAAATCTTTGCCATGGCCTACTGACGCCATGGCCGGTGCACGCCACGCGCTCTCCGTTGTGCCCCGGGACGCCGGACGGCGAAGCTGGCGGGGTCCTGCGGATGTCCCGCCGAAGTCCCGCCGAGAGGAGGCCCGTTGAGCTCGCGCCCCGCACCCCGCCGCGCCCTGGTGGTGGCCGCCCACCCGGACGACACCGAGTTCTGCGTCGCCGGCACCGTGATGCACTGGACCGCCCAGGGCACCGAGGTCACCTACTGCGTGCTGACCGACGGCGACAACGGCGGTTACGACACCGCCCTCCCCCGGCAGAGCATCGCCCCGCTGCGCCGCGCCGAACAGCGCGCCGCCGCTTCGTACACCGGCGTCCGGGAGGTGCGCTTCCTCGGCCACCCGGACGGCCGACTGGAACCCACCATGGAGCTGCGCCGGGACATCACCCGGGTGGTCCGCCAGGTGCGGCCGGACGTCGTGGTGCTGCCGAGCCCGGAGATCAACTGGGCCCGGATCGCCGACGTCCACCCCGACCACCGGGCGGCCGGGGAGGCCGCGCTGCGCGCGGTCTACCCGGACGCCCGCAACCCCTTCGCCCACCCGGAGCTGCGGGCTCTGGGGCTGGATGCCTGGGAGGTGCCGGAGCTCTGGATGATCATGGGCCCGACGCCGAACCACTTCGTGGACGTCACCGAGCTGTTCGACCGGAAGCTGGCCGCCCTGCAGCTGCACACCTCGCAGACCGCCCACCTGGACGACCTGCGGGCGCTGCTGCACCGCTGGCAGACCGAGCACGCCCGGGAGGGCCACCTGCCCGAGGGCCGGCTCGCCGAGGCGTTCCAGGTGGTGGAGCTCGGCTGACCCACCGCCCCGGACCGGCCCTCCCGGTGGATCCGGACCCTCCCCGCCGGGAGCCCCGGACCGGCCCTACCGGTAGATGACCAGTTCCTCACGCGACGCCCCGGCCAGCCGGTAGCGCTCCGGCGCCACCGGCCGGCCGGTGTACATCCGGATCAGCGTGCCCTCGTCGCAGCTCAGCTCGGCCGCCGCCCGGCCGTCCACCACGTTGCCCAGCACCCAGTCGCCGTACGGGGTGATCGCGCAGACCCGGGGCGTCAGCCGCTCCCGGCTGACGGTGGCCAGCAGGGCGATCGCGTCGTTCGTCCCGAGGCTCTCGTACGCCCCCGGCAGGCCCAGGGCCTCCCGGACGTCCCCGGCGTGCACCCACTCGCCGAGGGCGATGACGTCCAGCCCGCCGTCGGCCTCCTCGATCGCCGGGCCGGCCCCGGCCATGCCGAACTCCAGCTCGTCCAGGATCCGCCCGACCGGCCAGTCGGCGCGCTCGGCGACGTCGGCGGCGTTGTGCTCGGGGGTGAACGCGGGCAGCCGTCCTTCGATGATCCGCACCAGCGCGGCGCCGCAGTGGGCGAGCAGTTCGCGCACCGTCCAGTCCGGGCAGGCGGTGGGCAGCTCGAAGAAGGCGGGCGGGGTGCGGCGCAGCAGGGGCAGCAGGGTCTCGCGCTCGGCGCGCAGGAGTCTGCCAGGGCGGTCCGGGTCGCGCGTGGTGGTCATGGTGCTCTCCTGTCAGGTAGGACTGCCGATCAGTTGTCGGGCCGCCGGCTCCCGCACCGGTCCGGTCGGGGTGAGGTTGCGGTGGATCTCCAGCGCGGCGGTGGAGCGGTTCAGGGTGATGTAGTGCAGACCGGGCGCGCCCTCCTGGAGCAGGCGCTCGGCCATCCGGGTGGCGTGCTCGACACCGATCCGGTGCGCCGCCGCCCGGTCGCCGCGGGCCGCCTCCAGCTGCCGGGCCAGCCCGGCCGGGAAGGACGCGCCGCTGAGCTCGGCGAACCGGCCGATCTGGCGCACGTCGGTGGCGGGCATGATCTCCGGGATCACCGGGGTCTCGCAGCCCGCCGCGGCCAGCCGGTCGCGCAGCCGCAGGTAGTGCTCGACGTCGAAGAACATCTGGGTGACGGCGTAGTCGGCGCCCGCCCGGCACTTGGCGACGAAGTGCCGGACCTCGTCGTCCCAGTCGGCCGAGCGGGGGTGGCGCTCCGGGAAGGCGGCCACGCCGACCGAGAAGGCGCCGCACTCCTTGACCAGCCGGACCAGTTCGACCGCGTACCGCAGGCCCTGCGGGTGCGGCTCCCAGCGGCCGTTGGGGTCGCCCGGCGGGTCGCCGCGCAGCGCGAGGACGTCGCGGATGCCGACGTCCGCGTAGCGCCGCAGGACCGCCTGGAGTTCGGCGGTGGAGTGCCCGACGGCGGTCAGGTGGGCCACCGGGCGCAGCGTGGTCTCGGCGGCGATCCGCTCGGTGGTGCCGATGGTGCGGTCGCGGGAGGAGCCGCCGGCGCCGTAGGTGACCGAGACAAAGGTCGGTGCGACCGCCTCCACCCGTCGGATCGCCGCCCACAGCGCGCGTTCGCCGGCCTCGTCCCTGGCGGGGAAGAACTCGAAGGAGTACGTCCGCTCGCCGGACGCGAGGATCTCGCGCAGGCCGCGTGGGGCGGCCTGCCGGGTGGTCTGGTCCATGGGTTCACCTCGGGTGGTGGGGGTCGGTCGTCGGGAGGGTGCGAGGGAGCGCCTCCACCCTGCCCGGGAGCCCGCAACGCCGCTGCCACAGCGGCGCGTCGATGACCTCCGGCCGGGGGCCGCGGCCGCCGCCCGGGGACCCGGCGGCTGCCGCGACCGGCCCTGCGGGGACGGACCGTCAGCGGACGGCCGCGGTGAGGAAGCGCTCCTCGATGACGCGCAGCGTGCGCAGGTGGTCGACCTCCAGCGCGGTCATGTCGATCTTCCGGCCGCTGACCTGCTCCAGCAGGAAGACGAACTCCACGAAGGAGAGCGAGTCGATCAGCCGGTTCTCGATCAGGTCGAGGTCGGGGGCGATGTCGGTCCGCTCGGGGTGGCGCTTGAGGATCCAGGCCTTGATCGGCTGCAGGGTGTCGGACACGGTCGTACTCCTTTGTCGTCGTGCGGGTGGGGGTGGGGGTGGGGGAAAGCGGAGGGGAGGGGCTCAGGCGATCGGGATCGGCGCGCCGACCGCGACGGCGTAGTCGACGTCGTGGCTGATGCTGACGGTGATCCCGCTGATGCCGGCGTCGGCGGCCAACCGGGCGGCGCGGCCGTGCAGTTCGATCAGCGGCCAGCCACCCGGCGCCTTGCGGACCTCGATGTCGAGCCAGGGCAGGATGCTGTCGGCGACCCGCAGGGTCTTGAACGCGGCCTCCTTGGCCGCGATCCGGCCGCACACGGCGAGGACGTTGATCCCGTCGGCCGTCCGGCAGTCGGCCAGCTCGCCCTCGGTGAGCAGCCGGGCGAGGAAGGGCTCGCCGTGCTCGCCGATCAGCTCACGGACCCGCCCGGCCGAGACGATGTCCATGCCGAGGTTCGCCCAGCCGGCGGGGGGCCCGGGCTCCGCGGCGGCGGTCATCTCAGACCGCCCTACCGGCCTGCCGGGCGGCCTGCTCGACGGCGGCGGTGGCCGCCTCCCAGCTGCCGTGCCGGCGGGTCAGGGCCGAGAGCCAGCGCTCGAGCCCGAAGGCGGCGCAGCTGGTGAAGGCGGCTTCTCCGGTGCCGGCCACGGTGATGCCGCAGCGCTCGCCGAAGAAGTTGCGGTGCACGTTGACGGAGGCGATGGCCAGGCCGTCGTACAGGAACTCCCACTTGACCGGCGAGAGTTGCTGGAGCAGCAGGCGGGCGCCGCCGCGGTCGTAGAACGGGTCGGTGGCGACCTCCCTGCTCAGCGGCAGGTCGAGCGCCTCGGCGAAGGCGGTGATCCGCTCGGTGAAGGCGGCCAGGTGGGCCTCGGCGTGCTCGCGCGAGCCGATGGCGACCACCTCGCGCATGTGGAAGCCGAGGATGCGGCGCAGGTCGTGGTACTCGGTCTCCTTGCGGAAGCACCGGCCGACCACGGTGACCAGGGTGCCGTCGGCGACCTCGGTGCCCGCGTGGTTCAGGTAGACCGCGTAGCAGGCGGCGGACGGCAGGGCGAGCGCGCCGGGCTCCAGGGCCTGCCGGGGGAAGGATCCGGCGTCGGGGTCGAAGGGGTGCCCGGCCCGCTGGTCGAGGTCGAGCGGGCTGGCGAGGATCGCCTGGTGCGGGAAGTTGTCGAAGTAGTCGAGCCGGGCCAGGTCGGCGGCGGGCAGCAGCGCGGGCATGGTGAGCGGCGCGGCCCCGGCCTGGACGCCCCAGCCGGCGAAGGTGTCGTCCAGCAGGCGCAACAGGGCGGTGGCCTCGGGCCCGAGGGCGAACAGGCCGCCCTGGTCCGCCGCGCGGACCGGTGGTGCTTCGGTGGGACTCATCGGTACCTCGTGGGGTCTCGGTGGTCGGGACGAACGGGGGAACGGGGATGTCGGGGTGGACTCGGGGTGTATGGAAGGGACTTCGGGGCGGAGGGTCAGCCGACCGGCAGGGTGTCGTCGGTGAACAGGCCGATCTTGCGGAAGAAGGCCATCGGCTTGCGGATCACCCGGCGCTCGGCGACCCGCCGGGCCGGGTCGGCCAGGACGGCGGCGCGCAGGGCCAGCGGGTCGGCGATCCCGGCGTCGCGGTAGACCTCCGGGTTGTAGAAGGAGTTGACGCTGTAGACGATGTACCGCTTGAGGTACGCCTCGACCTCGCGCAGCCGGTCCTCGTTGACCCGCTCGCGCATCAACCCGTAGAGGTGGGCGACCAGTTCGCGGCCGAAGGCGATGTGCCGGGACTCGTCCTGGTGGTGGATAGCGTTGACCTGGCGGATGGTGAGGCAGAGCCGGTCGTCCTGCCCCATCGCCATGTTGTAGTGGTCGACCATCTCCTCGAAGAACAGGATCCGGGCGAACACCAGGAAGTTCTCCACCTCCGGCTCGTGCAGCGGCTCGGGTCCGAGGGCGGCGACCACCGGCGGCCGGTAGATCTTCTGGCCGTAGCGCAGGCAGAACTCGGCGAAGAACCACATGTGTTCGTTCTCTTCGCCGATGAAGTGGTGGAAGAAGTCCGAGGGGGCCTCGAAGCCCGGCTGGTGGATCCGGTTGACCACCTCCATCAGGAGTTCGCGGATGCCGTGCACGTTGAGGCTGTAGAAGTTGATGCTCTCCCACTTGGACAGCCGCTTGAGGGTGGCCTCGTCCAGCTGCTCCGCCTGGGCGGTGCCGGCCACCGAGAGCAGCTCGGGGCTCATCCACCACTGGTCCTCGTCCAGGTGGTCGACCCAGTCGAAGCGCTGGTACGGGTTGTAGTAGTCCTCGATGGCCTTCTCGGTGAGGCGGTCGAGGAGTTCGCGGAACCGGTCGGTGACGTCGAGGCGGGGCGCGGTGGTCATGGTGCGGACTCCTTCTGGGCTCGGGTCTCAGCGGCGGG
The DNA here is from genome assembly GCF_042792155.1 of Kitasatospora sp. NPDC056651. Taxonomy (NCBI): domain Bacteria; kingdom Bacillati; phylum Actinomycetota; class Actinomycetes; order Kitasatosporales; family Streptomycetaceae; genus Kitasatospora; species Kitasatospora sp. NPDC056651. The sequence continues at coordinate 30,710 of NZ_JBHTWX010000029.1, forward strand.
CCTGGTAGACCGCGCTGACGGCGGTCTCGGCGGCGCGGCGCCAGCGGGTGAAGCCGGCCTCCTCGGCGATGGCGCGCAGCGCCCGCTCGCCGGAGTGGTTGCCGAGCGCGTGCGGGCCCTGCTGGGCGGCGGCCACCGGCAGGCACATCACGGCGGACAGGCTCATGAACATCCGTCCGGCCGGGTTGCGGTTGTCGGCGAGCACCGCGCGGGCGTTGGGCTCGACGATCATCCAGACGCCGTCCTCGGCCAGTGCCTGGTGCGCCCAGCGGGCGGCCGGGACGGGGTGGCCCAGGTCGTGCAGCACGTTGAAGTAGCTGACCAGGTCGTAGTCCCGGCCGGGGAAGGCGTCGGCGGGGGCGACCTCGAAACGCACCCGGTCGGCGAGGCCGGCCCGGCGGGCCAGTTCGCGGGCGTGCTCGATGGCGGCGGCGGAGTAGTCGAAGCCGGTGAACTCGGCGTCCGGGAAGGCCTCGGCCATGATCAGGGTCGAGTGGCCGACCCCGCAGCCGACGTCGGCGACCCTGCCGCCGGCCCGCAGTCGGTCGGCGACGCCGTCCAGCGCGGGCAGCCAGTGCCGGACGAGGTTCGCCCGGTAGCCGGGCAGGAAGAACGCGCCCATGCCGGTGTCCAGCGCGTCGTCGTGGTCGGACCACTCGACGCCGCCGCCCTCGCGGTAGGCGCGCACCAGCTGGTCCTCGGTGGCGTAGAGGGCCTTGAGGGCGGTGAAGAAGGCGGCGACGTAGGCCGGGTCGTCCTCGTTCGCGAGGACGGCGGCGTGCTCCTCGGGCAGCCGGAAGGTGTCCTGCCCGGGATCGTGCTCCAGGTAGTCGGCGCTGGTCTGGGCGTGCAGCCACTCGGTGGCGTAGCGCTCGTCCAGGCCGGTGCGGACGGCGAACTCCTTGGCGGTGAGCGGGCCGGCGCCGAACAGTTCCCGGTACAGGCCGAGGCGCTCGCCGAGGGCGACGGTCAGGCCGCGGACGGCCGCGGCGGCGTCGTCGATCACCCGGTCACGGAAGGGGGTGGTCATGAGGGGTACCTCCTGGCTCGGGGCCGGGTCAGGCCGGGTCGGCGGTGTACAGGAAGGACCGCGGCACGCCCGGCACCTCGCGGGGGACCACCCGGTACGGCCAGCGGCCGAACTCGGCGCCGTCCTCGCCGGGCTGGCGCACCTCGCGGGCCTCCCAGCCGCACTCGGCGAGGAACGTCTCGGGCTCGTCGGTGCCGAACCGCCAGGGCGCGCCGTCCTCGGCGAGGGCGTTCAGGAACGGCCGGGCCAGCGGGTTGATCAGTGAGATCCGGCTGGCGAAGTCGCCGACCAGGACGGTTCCGGCGGCGGAGAGCTTGCGGACGGTGCCGAGCAGCCGGCGCACGTCGTCCTCGGCGAGGAAGAAGCTCAGGCCCTCGACCACCCAGAGCGTCGGCCGGTCGGGCCGGAAGCCGGCCAGCAGCAGCAGTTCGGTCCACTCCCCCGCCAGGTCGACGGCCACCGGCTGCCGGGTGACGCCGTTCGGCGGCTCGGAGTTGTCCAGCAGCCGGTCCTTGGCCAGCAGCAGGGCGGGGCGGTCGAGTTCGTAGACGGTGGTGCCCCCGGCCCAGCAGTCGAGGCGGTACGGGCGGGTGTCCATGCCGGCGGCCACGAACACCACCTGGCGGATGCCCTGTTCGGCCACCGCCTTGGCGATCGCGCGGTCCAGGTAGCCGGTGCGGATCGCCAGGAACTCGACGGTGCCGGCGCCCGCGTAGCGGTCGAGCAGCTTGAAGCCGGTGTCGGCGGCGACGGTGCGGGCGTACGGGTCGACGAAGACGGCGTCCGGCCGCTCGGACTCCAGCGCTCGCGCGGCGGCCGTCCACTGGGCGGTTTTCGAGACTGCTTCCATGGGATGGGGCTCCTTCGGGTTGACGGTCGGCGGGCGGGGACCGGCCCCGGACCTCGGTGGACGGGCGTCGGGCCGCGGTGACGGACTTCGGACCGCGGTGGACGGGCGTCAGGCCGCGGTGACGGGCGGCGCGACGGGCCCCGGGTGCACCGGGTCCACCGAGAGCGGCATCGCGGTCCGGGTCCGCCGGCGTTCGAAGATGCTGTGCAGGATCATGCTGAAAACCAACTGGCCGTCGCTGTCGATGAGTTCACATCGCGGCTGGACGATCCCTGTGGTCGGCCGGCCGAGCGAGGGCGCGGCGCCGACCACCCGGACCCGGGCGGTCAGCACGTCACCGGGCCGCACCGGCCGGTGGTAGCGGATCTCGTCCACGCCGGGCGAGCCGACGCAGGCGCTGTCGGCGAGCAGCCCGTCGACGTAGCGGCGCATGAACAGCCCGGCGGTCTGCCAGCCGCTCGCGATGATCCCGCCGTACGGCGAGGCCTGCGCGCGGTCCGGGTCGACGTGGAAGGGCTGCGGGTCGTACTGCTCGCCGAAGGCGACGATCTCGTCCAAGGTCACGGTCACGGTGCCGAGTTCGAACACGTCGCCGGGCTTGAAGTCCTCGAAGTAGTACACGGATTTCCCCTGCCGTCGGCACCGGAGGCGGTCGGTCCGCACGGACCCGGCGCGGGCTGTCGAGACCCCCTCACGGTAGGCATCCACCAATGATTTGGTCAATCCAAAAAAGCGACTATGTCAGAACAACTGCCGGGCGCCGCAGGCGGATCGGGCCGAACAGGGTCACGGGCCGGACAGGATCAGACCAGGCCGGACAGGGCCTGGGCGAGGTCGCGCCAGAGGTCCTCGGCATCCTCGATGCCCACCGAGAGCCGGACCGTGCCCGGGCCGATCCCGGCCTCCTTCAGCCCGGCGTCGCCCAGTTCCCGGTGCGAGGTGGAGGCCGGATGGGTCACCAGGGTCTCCACGCCGCCGATCGACAGCGCCAGCCTGGCCAGCCGGACGGCACCGATGAACCGCCGGCCCGCCTCCCGGCCGCCGGCCAGGTCGAAGGAGAGCATCCCGCCGTACCCGGCCAGCAGCCGGTCCGCCACCGCACGGTCGGGGTGCCCGGCCAGACCCGGCCAGTGCACCGCCTCCACCGCCGGATGCGCGGCCAGCCGCTGCGCCAGCAGCGCCGCGTTCTCGCCGTGCTGGCGCATCCGCACCGCGAGCGTCTGGAGCCCGCGGATGGTCAGCCAGGCCGCGAACGGGTCCGGCGTGGCGCCGAGTTCGACCGCGCGGGTCCAGACCGTGCGGTGCAGCTCCCGGTCCGCGAAGACCGCGATCCCGCCGAGCACGTCACTGTGCCCGGCCAGGTACTTGGTGCTGGAGTGCACCACCACGTCCGCGCCGTGCTCGATCGGGCGGCACAGGATCGGCGAGGCCAGCGAGTTGTCCACCACCCCGAGCAGCCCGTGCGCGCGCCCGGCCGCGAGCAGCGCGGGCAGGTCGCAGACCCGGGTGGTCGGGTTGGCGATGGTCTCCAGCAGGAGCAGCCGACTGGTCGGCCGCCGGGCCTCGGCGATCTCCTCCGGGCGCTCGGCGTCCAGGTAGCTGGTCTCGATGCCGTACCGGCGGCCGAGGTCGGCCAGCACCGAATAGGTGCCGCCGTACAGGCACTTCTGGGCCAGCACGTGGTCGCCCGGCTTCAGCAGCGACAGCAGCACGGCGCTCATCGCGCCCATCCCGGAGGAGCTGGCGATCGCCGCCGCGCCGCCCTCCAGCGCGGCGACCGACCGCTCCAGCGCGCGGACCGTCGGGTTGCCGCGCCGGGTGTAGACGAAGTCGCCGTCCGGCCCGGCCATCGCGGCGGCGATGGCGTCCGCGTCGTCGAAGGCGAAGCCGGTGGTCTGGTGGATCGGCACGCTCAGCGGGCCGGTGCGGCCCACGCCGGCCGCGTGCCGGGCGGCGGCGTGCACCACCAGGGTCCGGGGGTCGAGTTCGGGGTCCAGTTCGGGGGCGGGCTCCGGTGCGGCCGCGCCGGCGGCCGGTTCACGAGTCGTCATGGGGCCCAGGATGCGGCCGGACCGGGGGGCGAAGGCAAGGGGGTATCCCGAAATGCCCTGATCTTCCACCGGAGTTGACAAGGTATTTGCCGCAGACTTCCGCCGATACCCCACCCCCCTCCGGTAGCAGCCCCTCCCCCTCGGCGGGCCCACCGCCTACCATGACGGACGGATCACCGAACGCGAGGGCGACGAGGGCGAGGGGGCACCGGAGATGCGGCGCTTGGGGGAGCTTGAGGCGGAGATCATGGACCGGCTCTGGTCCTGGGACGAGCCGACCACCGTCCGCAGACTCGTGGACGACCTCAACACCTACCGCCCGATCGCCTACACCACCGTGATGACGGTGGCCGAGATCCTCTACCACAAGGGCCACCTGGACCGCCGCAAGGCCGGACGGATCTGGCTCTACGAGACCGTGCGCAGCCGCGAGGAGTACACCGCCGCGCTGATGGCCGACGCCCTCACCGCCAGCGCCGACCGCTCCACCGCCCTCGCCGCCTTCGCCGAGCAGATCACCCCCGAGGAGCGGCAGGCGCTGCGCGCCGCACTGGAGGCACTGCTCGCCGAGCGCGCCGAATGACCGTCCTGGCGGCCTGCGTCCTCGGGCTGTACGCGGCGCTGGCCGGCGCGCTGCTGCCGGGCCGACTCGCCCGGGCGCACTGGCCGCAGCGGGCACCGGGCCTGGCGCTGACCGCCTGGTTCGGGCTGGCCGCGACCTTCACCGTGGCCGTCGCACTGACGGCCTACCACCTGGCCCTCGCCGGACCCCGGGCGCACGCCCACGGCCTGCTGGCGCTGTTCGAGCCGGGGGCGCGGGCGGCGGGCGCCGAGGGCCCGGCCGTACTGGTCCCGATCGTGCTCGCCGCGGCCTGGCCGCTCACCCGGATCGCCGCCGCCACCCGCCGGGCCCGCCGCGACCGGGCCGAGCACCTGGACCTGCTGACCCTCGCCGGCCGAGCCGACCCGGCCCTCGGCGCCGTGCTGCTGGACCACCCCGCGCCGGTCGCGTACTGCCTGCACCGCGGGCCGGTGGTGATCAGCAGCGGGACGGTCGCGCGGCTGACGGACGGCCAGCTGCGCGCGGTGATCGCGCACGAGCGGGCCCACCTGGCCGGACGCCACCACCTGCTGCTGGCACTCGGAGCCGGACTCGCCGACGCCTTCCGCCGGTTGCCGCTCGGCCGGGCCCTGCGCGCGCAGGTCGCCCCACTGCTGGAGATGCTCGCGGACGACCGGGCGGCCCGCGGCTGCCGCCCCGAGGACCTCGCGGCGGCGATGTGCGAGGTGGGCTCGCTGCGCCCCTCCCCCGCCACCCTGCCGGCCGGCGGCGGGGCGCGCACCCTGCTGCGGATGCGCCGGCTGCTGCGGCCCGCGCCCCGACTGCGGCCGGCGGCCCGGCTGGTGACGGTGGCGCTGATCGCCCTGGGGCCGCTGGTGCCGTACCTGCTCACCTGCGGGCCCACGCCGGGCTGAGGCCGTCCTCCGGGAGTGCCCGGGGCGGGTTCCGGCCACCTGATTCAGTACCCTGGGGGGGTATGGTATGTTCAAAGTGAAACAGCCGCCAGGCAGTCCGGCCGGTGCGGACACTCACGACAGGAGCACACCCATGAGCGAGACCGCCGTCACCATCGAGTCCGCCGCCACCGAAGCCCCCTCCTCCTGCTGCGGCTCGTGCGGCACCGACGCCGCCGCGGCCCCGGCCGCCGAGTCCGCCCAGACCGCGGTCTTCCAGGTCAAGGGCATGACCTGTGGCCACTGCGTCAGCTCGGTGACCGCCGAGCTGAAGAAGCTGGACGGCGTGGGCGACGTCGCCGTGGACCTCGGCACCGGCCAGGTCACCGTCGGCAGCACCCGGCCGCTCGCCGACTCCGACGTGGCCGCCGCGATCGACGAGGCCGGCTACGACCTGATCGGCCGCGTCGAGGGCTGACCGGCAGCCGTCGCCCGGGCGGGCAGCACCCCCGCCCGCCCGGGCCGGCTCCGCCCCTCACGCGCCCCGGTAGAGTGAGACCACTCCTCACCGCACAGGAACCGGAGACGGCCATGGCCAGCTACAGCTCCCACAAGGACGACTTCCTCAAGCGGCTCCGCCGCGTCGAGGGCCAGATCCGTGGCCTCCAGCGCATGGTCGAACAGGACACCTACTGCATCGACGTCCTGACCCAGGTATCCGCCGCCAGCCGCGCCCTCCAGTCCTTCGCCCTGCAACTCCTGGACGAGCACATCGAGTGCTGCGTCCGGGACGCCATCGCCGAGGGCGGCCAGGAGGCGAACGGCAAGATCCGCGAGGCCAACCAGGCCATCGCCCGCCTCGTCCGCTCCTGAACGACCGGCCGAACGAACGGCCAGCCAGCCGAACGACCGAGCGACACGGCGGGGACGGCACCCACGCACAGCACAGGACGCCCTCCGGTGGCAGCTGCCACCGGAGGGCGTCCTGTCGTACGCGGCCCGGAAGACCGACCGCGAATTACGGGGTGGGGGTATCCGGGGCACCCCTCACCGGCCGGCCGGGGCCCCCGTCAGCTGGGCGATGAGCAGGCCGAGCACCGCCGCGGCCTGGTCGGTCAGGTAGAAGTGCCCACCGGGGAAGACCCGCATGTCGAAGGCGCCCCGGGTGTGGCCCGCCCAGGCCCGGACGTCCTCGACGGCGACGCGGGGGTCGGCGTCGCCGGTCAGCGCGGTGATCGGGCAGTCCAGCACGGCGTCGGGCTCGCCGCGGTAGGTCTCGATCGCGGTGTAGTCGCTGCGCAGCGGCGGCAGGATCATGTCGCGCAGTTCCTGGTCCGCCAGCACCTGCCGGCCGGTGCCGCCGAGCAGCACCAGCTCGTCGAGCATCCCCTCGTCGGGGAGCAGGTGGACCTTCTCGTCGCGGTGGACCGAGGGCGCGCGGCGCCCGGAGGCGAACAGGTGGGCCGGGGCGTCCAGGCCGTCCCGGTGGAAGCGCAGCGCCACCTCGAAGGCGAGCACCGCGCCCATGCTGTGCCCGAAGAAGGTCAACGGCCGGTCCGCGCAGGGCCGCAGCACCTCGTACAGCCGGTCGGCCAGCTCCGCGACCGTGGTGATCCCGGGCTCGGTCCGGCGGTCCTGCCGCCCGGGGTACTGGACGCACAGCACGTCGGCGTACGGGGAGACCGCGGCGGACACCGGGTGGAAGTAACCGGCCGATCCGCCGGCGTGCGGGAAGCAGACCAGTCGGGGCGCGGCCTCCGGCACGGGGTGGTAGCGGCGGAGCCAGCGGGTGTCGACCTGGGTGCTGTGGTCTGACATGGGTGTCCCTTCAATCGCCTGCGCAAAAAGCGTTCTGCCCGTCCGTCAGATCCTCGCCGACGCCGCCGGACCGAGTACAGCCCCGACGACCCCCTGTTGCGTGGTGACGCTCGCGTGCTGTGGACTGCGGGGGACATAGGCATACCATCGGTATGTAACGGGAGAAGCGCTATAAGCGTCCAATTCCACATGACAATACGACAATTGGATGCAGCATCTCCCCTCCACCAGCCGGACCGCCCACCCCGTGAAGGGACCCATGGACTCCGCCTCGGCCGACACCCGGACCACCCTCCCCCCGCTTCACCGGCTCCCCGTCGCCCCCGCCCAGCCGCCCTGCCCCACCACCCTCCCGGACGGCACCCCCGCGTGGCTGATCACCCGCTACCACGACGTCCGGCAGGTCCTCGCCGACCCCCGGGTCACCCGGGCCGACCTGCACGACGTCGGGACCGCCGGCACCACCGCCGACGTGGCCGCCAACCCGGCCTCACTGTTCAACCAGGACGGGCCCGCCCACCGCCGGCTGCGCGGCACCGTCCAACGGGCCTTCACCCCGCGGGCCATCGCCGACTGGCAGCCCTGGGTCGCCGCCGCCGTCCAGCAGCACGTGGACCGGCTGGTCGCCGCCGGGCCGCCCGCCGACCTGGTCCCCGCGTTCGCCCGGCCGGTGCCCTTCGCCGTCACCACCCGGCTGATGGGGCTCGACGGGAACGGGCCGGACCGCCTGGAGGAGGACCGGCTGAACCGCTGGACCCTCGCCCTGCTCGCCCAGGGCGGCGCCCCGGACCAGCCGCAGACCGCCGGGCACGACGACACCCTCGCCGAATTCGGCGCCTTCACGGCCGAGTTGGTCGCCCGCCGACGGCGCGAGCCCGGCGACGACCTGGTCAGCCGACTGGTCCGCGCCGCCGACCAGGACGGCGGCGTCTCCGAGGAGTCACTCGTCTTCCTGGTCGCCGGGCTCACCGCCAGCGGCAACGAGAGCGTCGCCGGAGCCCTCGCCAACGCCCTGGTGTACGTGCTCGGCGAACGCCCCGACCACTGGCCGCGCCTCGCCGACCCGGACACCGCCGAGCGCACCGCCGAACGCCTGCTGCACTACATCCCGCTGGGCGACGACCAGGCCACCATCCGCCGCACCACCGCGGCGGTCGAGATCGGCGACGTCACCGTCCCCGCCGACTCCGTCGTCGCCGTCAGCCTCAACAGCGCCAACCGCGACCCGGCCGTCTACCCCGGCGGCCTCGACGCCGACCTCGGCCTCCCGCTCCCCGCCCCCACCCTCGCCTTCAGCGCCGGCCCGCACTACTGCGTCGGCGCCTGGCGGGTCCGCCTGGAGATGCGCGAGTCCCTGCGCCGACTGGCCACCGCCCTGCCCGGCCTGCGCCTCACCACCCCGGTCGCGGAACTCGACTGGCAGCTCGGCGGCACCACCCGGAGCCCGTCCCGCGTCCCGGTCGACTGGTAGCCGCCACCGGCTCCTGCTCGGCGCTCAGCCGTCGAGCAGGGCACTCAGCCAGAGCTCCCGGCGGTGCTCGGCGTACTCGGCATCCCCGCGCCACACCTCCCCGTGGCCCTCCGCCCAGAGCCGCGCCCAGGGCTGGACGCCGCGGCCCGCCCGGTCCCGCAGGAAGTCGTGCATGGCCATCGACCGAGGCCCCAACAGTGGCACCAGGGCGCGCCGTTCGGCCTCGTCCAGGCCGTAGGCGTCGACGAAGACCCGCAGCCGGGCCGCCGCGTCGGCATCGACGAGCTGCCAGCCCGGCTGCGCCGACAGCGGCAGGAACCCGTGCAGCGCGTAGGCGAGGTCCCAGAGCCGGGTGCCGGGGGCGGCCGTGTCCCAGTCGATGAGGGACCACGGGTGCTCACCCCCGCCCACCAGGTTCCACGGGGCCAGGTCGTTGTGGGCGATGATGCCGGTGTCGCCCCCGGGCGGCATCAGCACCTGCCACCGGGCGTCCGGCGGCGGGGTGAAGCCCTCGACGGCGTCATGGAACTCCCGGATCAGGCGGGCGACCTGGGCCAGGTGCTCGGCCGGGTCCAGCAAGCCGAAGCGATCGGGCCAGACCACCGGGCCCGGCTGGTACGTCAGCACCTCGCGCCCCTGCTCGTCGAGGCCGAGCGGGCGCGGCGCCGCCCGGAACCCCGCCGCGTGCAGGTGCTCCAGCAGTGCGTGCACGGCGGGCGTCCACGGCCCGGCCGGGCGCCGCACGGTGTCCCCGACGCGGACCACGCCGGCGCTCACATTGCCGCCGGACAGCGGCTGTTCCTCATGGCTCAACTGGCCCTCCTTGACGTTTAGTTGCACTTCCGATCGGCGTGACGCCCCATGACGGCTCAACCGAACAGCCCCTCCCCCAGCGTTCCGCCCTCCCGCGCCCCCGGCAGGACGTACGCCACCGCCGAGGCCGTGTGCTCGATGAAGGCGTTCAGGGCGTCGCGGGCCGCCAACCGCTCCTGGACCCGGGTGAACTGGGCCGGGTCGCGCACGAAGGCGCAGAACAGCAGGCCCCGGTCGCCCGGGCCGTCGTCGTAGCTGTAGCCCCGCCGCAGCATCCGGGCGCCGCCGTCCAGCCGGGGGCTGGACAGGCGCACGTGCGCGGTCGACGGGAGGACGTAGGAGCCGTCCGGGTTCTTGGTGTAGATGTCCGGCTCGTCGTGCTCCGCCGTGCCGGTGAGCGGGGAGCCGTCGCCGGCCCGGCGGCCCATCACCTGCTCCTGCCGGTCCCCGGGGAGGGCGGCGAAGGCGGCGGTGTCCATCCGGATCCGCCGGTAGACCAGCACCGTGCCGTGCTCGTACGGGCCCGGCGGACCCCAGACCCACTGCCCGTTCTCCGCCGCGGTCGGGTTCGCCGTCCCGTCCTTGAAGCCGAACAGGTTGCGCGGGGTGGCGCCCCCGGCCGTCCGGGCCAGGAAGCCGGACTGGGTCCACCGCACCGCCGCGCCCGCCGCCCGGGCCGCCGCGCCCAGCTGCTCGGCGACCACCGACAGCGGCCAGCGGTCCGCCGCGCACAGCTGGACCACCAGGTCGCCGCCGCCGCGCGCCGGGTCGAGCCGGTCCCCGGGGAAGGCGGGCAGCGCGGTCAGCAGCGCCGGCGGAACGTTCAGCCCCAGCCGGGCGGCGAGCTCCGGGCCGACCCCCACCACGCTGCTGAGACCGGCCGGTTCGCCGTCCCGCAACCGGGCGTCCGCCGGGCTGCCGCCGGACGCCTCGGCGAGCACCCTGGTCAGCTCGCCGAGCAGGCCGCGCAGCGCGGCCCGTCCGTCCGAGGTCGCGGCGGGCGCCAGGTCGAGGGCCAGCAGCTGGGTGGCCGGCTGCTGCGCGGCCGTCACCCCGGACTGGCGCTCACCGTGGAAGGGCAGCGCCCGCCGCTCCGGGGGCACCGCCCGTCCGGGCCCGCTCCCGCCGCCGCTCCGGCCGCGCAGGGCCAGTGCCGCGGCCCCCGCGCCCAGCCCGGCGGCCACCACCGCCCCGCCGGCGAGCAGACCCCGGCGATCCACACCGCCCTCGCTGGTACGCGGCTGGTTCGGCGCCTTTCCGCTTTCGGCATGCATGAGCGACATTGGAGACGATAGAACACGCCGTATGCAACTTTTGACCACACGTCACTCCCGGGCCGCCACCGTCCGCACACCGGGGGCCGGGGCCCGGCAGCGCCCGCCCGCCCCGTTCGCCGCCGTCCTGTCCCTCGCGCTCGTCCTCGCGCCCGCCCTCGCCGGGTGCTCCTCCGCCGGCTCGTCCTCCTCCGACGCCAAGCACCCGGGCGGCACGGTCGTCCGCGTCCCGCAGGACTTCCCGACCATTCAGCAGGCCGTGGACGTCGCCCACGAGGGGGACACCGTGCTCGTCGACGCGGGCACCTACCGGGAGAGCGTGCGGATGACCAAGCCCGACATCGTGCTGCGCGGCACCGACCGCAACACCGTGGTCCTGGACGGCGGCCTGCGGCTGGTCAACGGCATCGCCGCCTCCGGCCCCGGCTCGGCGGTGGAGAACCTCACCGTCCACGGCTACCTCGCCAACGGCGTGCTGTTCACCGGCGTCACCGACGAGAAGCTCCAGCAGCACGGTGCCGGCGGCTCCGCCTACAACCCGCTGGACACCACCCGCTTCCCGGCCCTCCAGGGCTTCCGGGCGAGCGGCGTCACCGCGTACAACAACGGCCTGTACGGCATCTACGCCTTCGACGCGCAGGCCGGGGTCATCGAGGACTCGTACGCCTCCGGGGGCGCCGACTCCGGCATCTACGTCGGCCAGTGCAAGCCCTGCGACACCCTGGTGCGCAACAACACGGTCGAGCGCAACGCCGTCGGCATCGAGATCACCAACGCCTCGGACGGGCTCACCGTGGTCGGCAACAGGGTCACCGGCAACCGGGTCGGCGTCACCGTCAACTCCAACGACCTGGAGGCCCTCGCCCCGCAGCACGGCGCGGTGATCGTCGGCAACGTCGTCACCGACAACAACGCCACCGACACCCCCCAGCAGGCCGACGGCGGCTACGGCATCGGCATCGGGATCGGCGGCGGCACGGGCAACCAGGTGCGGCGCAACCTCGTCCAGGGCAACCACGCGGCCGGCATCGTCATCACCGACCCGCCCGGGCACCCGGCCAGTGGCAACCGCGTCGAGGGCAACCGGACCACCGGCAACGGCACCGACCTGGTGCTGGCCTCCGCCGACCCGGCCAACTGCTTCACCGGCAACCAGCCCGCCGTCCAGAGCCCGGACGACCTGGAGAACCTGGCCAGTTGCGCCGTCCAGGGCCGGGCCGCCCCGCCCTTCGGCCGGGCCACCCCGGTCCAGTCACCGCCCGGCATCCCGTTCAGCAAGGTGCCCGCCCCGCCCGCCCAGCCCTCGACGCTCGACCTGAACGCGCCCGGGCGCCCGGCGACCGGCCTGCCCGGCCCGGTCGACGCCGGCGCCTACCCGCTGCCGGAGTCCGCGGACGCGCTGCCGAAGCACTGAGCCCGGGGCCGGTCCTCGATCCCACGCCCACCAGCCGGCGCTATGTTCCCTGCGGACGACGGGAGTTCGGGGGATGGGCCCGGCCGGTCCCGGGCCCGTTCGGCAGGAGTGGGCGGGGCCTCGGGCCACCAGGAGACATCCGGACCCGCAGCAGGAGGCCACACCCGATGCCCGACGGCTTGACCACCGACCTCGTCCTGGGCTGCACCGTCCTGCTGGGCGCCTCCGTCCAGCGGCTCGCGGGCATCGGCTTCGCGCTGGTCGCCGCGCCCGTCCTGGTGCTGCTGCTCGGCCCGGGTGACGGCGTCCGGCTGTCGAACGCCGCCGCCGGGACCATCAGCGCCCTCGGCCTGCCGGGCAGTTGGCGGCAGGTGCGGCTGACCGCGATGCTGCCGCTGATCCTCGCCGCGGCCTGCACGGTGCCGGCCGGGGCGTGGGTCGCGGCGGAGGTCCCGGCGCCCGCGCTGCTCATCGGCATCGGCGTACTGGTCAGCGCGGCCTCGCTGCTGGTGCTGCGCGGGGCGCGAGCCGCCGCGCTGCGCGGCGTGGGCGGCGCCCTGGCCGCGGGAGCGACCAGCGGGTTCATGAACTCGGCCGCCGGGGTCGGCGGCCCGGCCGTCTCCCTCTACGCCGTCAACTCCGGTTGGACGACACGGGAGTTCGTGCCCAACGCACAGTTCTACGGGGTGGTGGTGAACGCCTTCTCGCTGGCCGCCAAGGGCGTGCCCGGGCTGTCCGCCACCGCCTGGTGGCTGGTGGCCGCCGCCCTCGCGGGCGGTGCCGCCGTCGGCCGGCTGCTCGCCGCCCGAGTGCCGGAGGCACACGCCCGACTGGTGGTGCTGGGCCTCGCCCTGGCGGGCGGGCTGACCACCCTCGCCAAGGGCGTCTGGGGACTCGGCTGAGCCCGCCGGGCACCGGGACGCGGCCACCCGGGACCCGGCGAACACCCAGCGAACACCCAGCGGATTCCCAGTGGGCACTCCGGGCGATACCGGATGATCCGGATACCCTTGCCGACACGGGCAGTTCGGGACACCACGGACAGTTGGGAAACGGCCCGGGCCACCCTCCGCGGACATGACATACTGCGTCGGTGACCTCAGCCGAGCTGGCCGCGAAGCCACCCAAAACCCGTCCCCAGCTGGGCCGGAAGTTCAACCTGCTGTGGTCCGCGTCAGCGATTTCCTTCGTCGGCGACGGCATGCGGGACTCCGCCCTGCCGCTGCTGGCGGTGGCGGTCTCCGAGTCCCCCAGCGCGGTCTCCGTGGTCTCCGTCGCCGCGTCACTGCCCTTCCTGCTGATGTCGCTGCACGCCGGGGTGCTCGCCGACCGGACCGACCGGCGGCGGCTGATGTGGACGATCGACGCCGGGCGCGCCGTCATCGTCCTGGGCTTCGCCTGCTGGGTCTACCTGGACTCCCCGCCGCTGGCCGCGCTCGCCGCCCTGGCCTTCCTGCTCGGCTGCGGCGAGACGGTCTTCTCCAACGCCGCCACCTCGGCCATCCCGGAGCTGGTCCGGCCCGGCCAACTCGACGCCGCCAACGGCCGGATGCAGGCCAACATGCTGGTCGGCGGCAACCTGATCGGCCCGCTGCTCGGCTCGGCACTGTTCGCCGTGGCCGCCGTCCTCCCGTTCACGGTGGACGGCATCTCCTTCGCGCTCGCCGCCGTCCTGGTCGCCGCCACCGGCCGCTCCACCGCCCCCCGCGGCCAGGCCGGCCGCCGCCCGGTGCTCACCGAGATCCGCGAGGGCGTCAACTGGCTGATCCGCCACCGCGAGGTCCGCATGCTCGCCGTGCTCTCCACCCTGGGCGCGCTGGCCTGCTTCATGGGCACCACCATGATGGTCCTGATGGTCACCAGGGTCATCGACGCCCCGGCCGCCTCCTACGGCATCGTGCTCGCCGCCGGTTCGATCGGCGGCACCGTCGCCAGCACCATGGCCGGCCGGCTCAGCCGTCTGCTCGGCCGGGGCACCCGGATCGCCCTCTCCTTCCTGCTGATGGGCTCCTCGCTGATCCTGACCGGACTGTCCGACTCGGTGGCCCAGGTGGCCGCGCTGTACGTCGTGACGGGGTTCGGAATCGTCACCTGGAACATCCAGGCCATCTCGTTGCGCCAGCAGGCCGTACCGAAGGAGCTGCTCGGCCGGGTCAACAGCTGCTACATGCTGCTCACCCGGATCGGCATCATGTCCGGCGCCGCCCTCGGCGGCTGGATCGCGTCCGTCAGCAGCATCCGCACCCCGCTGTTCGTCGGCGGCGGGCTGCTGCTGGTCCTGCTGGTCGCGGTGCTGTTCCTGCTGCCGCGGATGGCCGCGATGGAGGCGGCCGCCGCACCGGCCGCCGCCGACACCGAGGGCGAGTAGCCCAGGCTCGGGCGGCGACCCGGATCCGGTTTTGACCCGCCGCCCGGTCGGATGATCAGGTCAGGCCATGGACACCAGCACGACCGGCGGTCCGCTGCCCAGGGAGGCCGTCCGGCCCCTGGAGGCCCTCCTCCAGGACGACGACCCGACACACCGCGCCCTGCTCGCGCAGCTCCCCCACCCGCGCGTCACCGGCCACTGCCAGTGCCCCTGCGCCAGCCTCGACCTCGGCCTCGACCGGGCGGCGGCACCGGCCGCACCCGTCACCCCCGATCCCGCCGCCACGGCGTCGATGCACGACGCCGACGGCGAACCGGTCGGCGGCGTCCTGGTCTTCGCCCAGGACGGCTACCTGTCCGGCCTGGAGGTCTATACCTGGGCCGACGAGCCGATCACCCGGCTCCCGCCCCCGGACCGACTCTCCTGACTCCCGCGCGGGTGAGGGCCGAGGGCACGGCCGCACCTGCGGGCGCACCTGCGGGCGGCCTTCGGGGCGGACAACTGCCCGACGCGGCTGCCGACTTGGCAGGGGCCGCACGACGTCGAAGGCCCCCGGACCGGAGTCACGGCCAGGGTGCGGCCGGGGTGAGGCCAGGGCGGCACCAGGGATCGGCCGGCGAACGACCGAACCGCCCGCACGGAAGCGCGCGTCGACCTGGCTCGCCGGGCCCCCGCACCGCGGCGAGGGCCCACGACACCACCCGGCTGCCGCCCCCTCCCCTACCTCTGGGACTCGGCCACCCCGGCTCCCGCCCCGGCACCCGCCCCGGCGGACAGTTCCTCGGACGGCCCACCACCCGGGGCAGCCGCCGCCCGGCCGCGCGCGGCGGCGAGGGCGGCCAGGGCCGGGGTGGCCGCCAGGACGAGGCAGAGCGGCAGCGGGAACCGGTCCGCGAGCAGCCCGGCCAACGCCGTCCCGGCCGAACCGCCCCCGTTGAAGCAGGCGTTGACCCAGGCGCCGGCCCGGGTGCGCCGGCCGGGTCCGGCGAGTTCGTCGGTGAGCAGGTAGGCGGTGGTGAGGGTCGGCGCCACCGTCAGGCCGGTCAGGGCGGCGAAGGCCGCCAGCAGCGGCAGACTCGGCGCGAGGGCGGTCAGGGCCAGCGCACCGGCGAAGGCGGTGGTGAGGACGGCGAGCCGGGCCCGCGCCGAGGCCCGCCAGTCGAGGGCGCCGAAAGCCAGACCGCCGATCGCGCTCCCGGCCGCCAGTGTCGCCTCCACCCAGGCGACGTCGGCGGTCTGGCCGTGCCGCTGGGCGAAGGCCACCGCCAGCAGGCCGAACGCGCCGAGTCCGGCACCGGCCGCCGCGGCGGCGGCGAGCGGCTGGCGGGTCCGGGCCAGCAGGTGCCAGGGTCGCGCGCGGTCGTCGGTGGAGGTGGAGTCGGCGTCCGTGGGGGCCGGTCCGGTGTGGACCGAGGCGGCCAGGGCGAGGGTGCCGCCGAGGACGAGAACGGCCCCGACCACCAGGCCGAGCGCCGGGCGCGCCGTCGCCGCCACGATCAGGCCGGCCAGCAACGGGCCGGTGACGTAGAGGAGTTCCTCGGCGACGGTGTCCAGACTGTAGGCGCGTCGGCGCAGGCCGGGGTCCGGCAGCAGGGCGCTCCACTGCGCCCGGGTGACCGGCCCGAGGGGCGGTGCGAGTACGCCGGCCGCCACCGCGAGGGCGAGCAGGGCGGGGTAGGGCACGCCCGGTCGCCAGGTGGCGGCGGCGAGGCCGAGCAGGACCAGCGCGTACCCGGCCGCCATCGGCGGCAGCACCCGGCGCGGGCCGTGGCGGTCGACCAGCCCGGCCCGTACGGGCGAGAGCAGCACGTTGGAGGTGGCGAACAGGGCCATCAGCCAGCCCGCCCGGGCGTACGAGCCGGTCGTGCCGGTGACGGCGAGCACGAGTGAGAGCGGGACGATGCCGTAGGAGAGGCGGCCGATCAGGGCCGCACCGAAGAGCCGGACCGCGCCGGGGGTGCGCAGGACCGTCACGTAGGACGAAGACATGGAGTTGTTCCTCTGGGGTTGGCGCGCGCCGCGCGCCGGTGTACCGGGACGCCGAAGGACCGCACCACCGGGGTGCGGTCGCCGTCTGGGGCCCTAGTCACGAGAGAGGAACACGCGGCCATCGTAGGGCACGCCGCCGGCCCCCGCGCGAGAAGTCGGCCGGCCCGACTTCTCGCGCACCCCCGGCGCCGCCCGCCGGCCACGAGGCCGCCGCGCGGGCGCGGAGGCGACGCACCAGGGGCCGGAGCCCGGACGGGCAGTTCGCCAGGAACCGCGGCACGTCCGCCACCACCGGGCCGCCCGCCTCCGCGGTCGTCGCCGTCGTCAGGATCCAGGCGACCGCCGAGGTGACGGTGCAGCGGATCACCGGGTCGGCGAGCCGGATGTTCAATTACCTGCGCGCACCCCCGCCGTCGGGCGGGTCCGGCCGGGCGGCCGGAGGTCACGGCCCCCCTCGGGGGCGGCGGCCGTGATGGCGTCCGGACGGTGGGGCATCCGCAGGACGGCGACCGCGCCGAGGCCGACGACGGCGATGGCGAGGAGCAGCAGGAGCGGAAGGACGAGGTCGATCAGGAGTCGCACGGGGCCTCGGGTCTGGTCGTGGGGATGGAGTGGTTCGCTCCTCGCCGCAAATCGACAGACGCACTCCGAATGGCGGCGAGTTCACAGGTCGCCGCCTACTCGTTGCACACGTCCCGCTACGCTCAGCATGCAGTCTTCGCGCCGCGCAGCGCAACTCGCTCCCCATGTCTCGCATATTTGCAAATCGAACCTGAATTCGGCCTCCCCAGCGGGCAGTTGTCGGTGGCGCGGCCGACCGCCGCGCAGGCACACTGGTCGACTGATAGTTCAGGAGGGGGCACGATGGCAGTCTCGACCGTTCGCCGGCGGAGGCTCGGTGGCGTGCTGCGGAAGCTCCGTGAGGAACGGAAGCTCACCGCAGAAGTGGTGGCCGAAGCGACGGGGATGAGCCAGGCCAAGCTCACCCGGATCGAGACCGCCCACACCGCGGCCAAGGTCGAGGACGTCAACAGACTTCTCGACTTCTACGGATGCGACGACGAGGACTACCGGGCCGGCCTGATCGCCATCACCAAGGACGGCGCCAAGCGCGGCTGGTGGCTGAGCTACCGCGACGTCATCAACTCCACCGCGACCGACCTGATCCTCCTGGAGGCCGACGCCGCCACCTACCGGACGTACGAACCCGCCTTCGTCCCGGGCCTGTTCCAGACCCCCGAGTACGCGCGCATCGTCATCGGCCGGCTGCGCATCCGGTCCGGCGGATCGGTCGAGGACCTGGTCCAGGTCCGGATGGCCCGCCAGTCCATCCTGACCCGCCCGAACCCGGTCCAGGTACGGGCCGTCATCCACGAGGCGGCCCTGCGCGCCAACGCCGACCGCCCCGAGATCATGGTCCCGCAGCTGGAGCGACTGCTGACGCTCAGCAGCCTGCCCAACATCGACATCCAGGTCATGCCCGTCGGCGCGGCCGTCCACCCGGGGATGACCGGCGCGTTCGCGATGATGGGCTTCCCGCAGCGGACGGACCTCGACGTCGTCCTGGTCGAGGGCCTGCTGAGCAGCCTGTGGGTCGAGGACCCGTCCGACGTCGAGCTCTACCGGGCGAAGTTCCAGGAGATCACCGCCGAGGCCATGTCGGTCGACTCCTCGCTCGCCTTCATCACCGCACAGAGAGACCGGATCAAGTGACCCAGCCGACCTTCACCACGTCCAGCTACAGCGCCGGGGACGACAACTGCGTCGAAGTCGCCGCCCCCGACGGTCCGACCTGCTACCTCCGCGACTCCAAGGACCGCTCCGGCCCGGTCCTGGCCGTCGGCCGCGAGGCCCACGCCGCCTTCGTCCGGGCCGTCGCCGCCGGGGAGTTCGACTTCGGGGTCATCTGACGGCCGCACCCCCCGGCGCCCCGGGCACCGCACCGTGGATCGCGGTGACCATCGCCGCGGTGTCGAAGCCGAGCACCGGATCGGGCCGGCCGGACAGGAGGCTGGCGTAGAGCGGCCGGTAGTGGGCGACCTTCCGCCCGGTCCTGCCGTCGTTGCCGAAGGCCGCCAGCAACTCGCCCTCCCTGGCGGCGAATCCGGTCATCGCGGTGTGGTCGATCCAGACCTCCACCCCGGAGCGCCCGAAGGCCAGGCTGCTCTCCTTGCTGCTGGAGCCGGTCAGCCAGCTGCTGCGCAGCCGGGCCGTACCCACCTCACCGCGGGAGCGGAACTCCACCGCGCACCACGCGCTCGCGCCCCCGTCCGCCTGCCGGACGGACGTGAGGCCGACGAGGTCCACGAAGCGGGTGAGCATGCTGAGTTGGTTCACCCCCGAGTCCGTCCAGCTGGAGACGTACGAGGCGAAGGCCGCCTCGCCGCGCAGGACGTACGGGTCGTAGAAGGCCGAGGTGACGGTCGTGACCGGCCCCCACTCCGGGTGCGCGGCGATCAGCTCCGCCGCCCAGTCGACCTCCGGGGAGAACGCGAAGTGGTGCGCGGTGAAAACGCGTTCCGCCACGTCGGCCTTCCCCTCCAGCTCGCGCAGCGCGGCGAGGGAGGCGAGGTCGTGGACGAGCGGCTTCTCCACCAGCACCCGGGCCGTGGAGCGGAGCAGCGCCTCGGCCAACAGCTCGGCGTGCGTCTCCGTCGGGGTGGCGAGGACCAGCAGGTCCGGCTGGTGCCGGTCGAGCGCCCCGCCGAGGTCGCGGTGGTGCGGCGGCCTCGCGCCCCGGAAGTCGACCGGCCCGACCGGCCCGGGGTCGACGGTGAACTCCAGTTCCACATCCGGCCGTTCGGCGAGGACGGCGAGATGGGTCTCGGCGATGATGCCGATCCCCACCAGTCCCACCCGTACCGGGTCGGCGTGCTCCTGCTGGGCCATGGGTTCTTCCCCTCGTCCGCTGCGGCCCCGCCCGCCGGGGCCCACGTCTCATCCTCGCGCAGCCACCGCCGCCCACCGGCCCAGCGACTCGGCCGGCCCGTCGACCCAGTCGACCCGGAGGTCGTGCTCCGCGGCCTTCGGGACGCCCTCGATCCAGCTGGTCACGATCGGGACCCAGTAGGTGTTGCCGCCCGACCGGCGGGTCCGCGCGTCGAGCTCGGCCCGGGTGCGGCGGGCGCCGTCCCGGTCGTCACCGAGGACGTCGATCAGGATCCGGGCCACGTCGGCCAGGTTGTGGCCCCCTCGGTAGCCGATGCCGTCCGCGAGCCGCCGGGTTCCCCCGACCGCCGCCACGGCGGCCGCGGCGTCCCCGGCCACCGCGTGCGCGACCGCCTCGGCCGAGCGGATCTTGACCAGTTCGACCGGGTTGGGCACCAGGTCGAGCAGGTCCCTGGCCCGCGCCGCCGCGTCCGCGACCGCCGTCGTGTCACCGGCCCAGCAGGCGGTCTGCGCCAGGTTGGCCAGCGCCTTCGCCTCCGCGGCCGCGAGGTCCTCCCGCCGGGCCAGCTCGATCGCCTCGGTGTACACGACGGACGCCTCCTCGAAGCGGGCGTTCACCCGCCAGATGTGGCCGATCAGCCGCAGCCGTTCGCCCTCGTCCTCCGGCCCGTGGCTGCGCTGTTCCCGGAGCGAGCCCAGCGCCGTGCCGAACCGCCCGTTGAGGTAGTCGAAGTCGCAGAGCCAGTACCGGGCCGCCGTGTCGAACTCGCCGCCCACCAGGGTGCGGTAGATCTCCGCGGCCTCGGTGTAGTCGCCGTGGTTGCGCAGCGCGTGGGCGAGGTGGATGCGCAGCAGCTGCGCCGTCGCGCTGCCCCGGCGGACGCCCTCCGCGGCGGCGCCGAGCAGCTCGACGGCCTCCGCGGCACGGCCGGTGCGCCGCAGCTGGACGCCCCTGATGGCGGCGCGCACCGCCTGGTACTCGGGCGTCCCGGTGCGTTCGGCGGCGAGCCCGGCGCGGTCGGCGCGGTCGGGGGCGAACCCGGTGCGTTCGGCGGCGAGCCCGGCGCCCAGGTCCGTCCACTGCCCCGCGTCGACGAGGCGCTGGGTGGCCCGGGCCATCCAGTCCTCGAAGACCCCGTGCGCCGCCGAGAGCTTGAGGCCGGACTCCAGGACCTGGGCGATGGTGACCCGCCCGTCGGACGGCCCGATGCGCCGCCCCAGCCAGCCGAGCAGCCGGGCCGCGACCTCCTCGCGGTCGCGCTCGGACCAGCCGTCCGGGAGCGTCCGGTCCGCCTCGCCGATGGCGTGGCGCAGCGCCGCGTGCAGGGCGTACGGCATGGCGCAGGCGTCGTCGCGGGTCAGGAAGGGACGCCGCAGGAAGCGGGCCACGCTGCCGTAGGAGGCGCCCGGCTGTCCGGCCCGCAGCAGGTCCGCGCCGACCCAGTCGGTGAGCGCCGCGGTGCGGACCAGGTCGCGCTCCTCCCGGGGCAGGTCGCGGATCGACCGGGTGGCCACCGCGGTGAACGAACCGCCGAAGTCGGCCGGGGAGGGCTGTCCGCCGCGGGCGAGGAGTGCGGCGAAGTGCGACACCGAGAGGTCCAGGTACAGGGGCAGCCCCTGGCCGCCCTCGATGATGCGCCGGCGGACCTCGGCGGGCATGGCGGGCTCGCCGTCCCGGGTGAGCGCCTCCCTGAGGTAGCTGTCGGCGTCGGAGTCCGAGAGGTAGCCCACGAGGTGCTGGCGCGGTTCGACGGTGTCGTTGCGGTAATGCAGGTTGGGCCAGCACTGCGGGCCGGTGAAGTCCAGCTCGCTGCCCGTGCCCGCGTCGGCCCAGTCGACCCGGTTGCGGCCGGTGATCACGAACAGCACGTTCGGCATCAGGTACGCGCACCGCTGGACCAGGCGCTCCACCGTGCGGTCGGCGTGGCCGTTGACCACCTCGAAGGTGTCGAGGAACACGCACACCGTGGGCCGGCGGGCCGGCCGGCCCCGGGGCGGCAGCCGGTCCAGGTCCCAGGCCAGCAGGTACGGGAAGTAGGAGAGCGTCTCGTAGTCGGCGTCGGCCTCGACGAGTTCGGCGAACAGCTCGCAGTCGGCGAGCAGGCGCCCCTCGCGGACCCGGTCCCGGACGGCGCGGTAGGTGGCGAGGGCCGCGCGGTGCGCCAGTCCGGCCAGGCCGCCGAGGCCGGCCGGGTCGACCTCCTGCACGGTCTGGGTGATCTGGTCGCCGAGGCCGATGCTCCGGGAGGCCCGGCGCAGGGCGGGCGAGGCGTCGAGGAAGTCCTGGAGGGCTTCGCCGGGGTGCGCCCGGGCCCAGTAGGAGGCGAGCGCCAGGTCGAAGCCCTGCCACCGGCTGCCCAACTGCCCGAGGCCGGCCCGCAGCCGCAGCAGCAGGCTCTCGATGTCGCACGCACCGTCCTCGGCGAGGTCGACCCGGACGGTCACGACGTCGTCGCGCCCCCCGGCCGCCGCGTCGGCGAGCAGTCGGCGCTCCAGCTCCTGGGAGAGCGTCGACTTGCCGATACCGCCGACGCCGTAGAGCGTCAGGACGTTGCGGCGCCCCTGTGCCCGGTCCATGACCGGCGACACCTCGGCCTCGTCCAGCGTCCGGGCCAGGCTCTCCACCGACCGCTCGAAGGCGGCGACTTCGTCGACCCGGTTGGTGAAGACCTGTTGCGCCGTGACGCTGGACGCCAGTCCGCTCATGAACGCCGCCCGCAGGTTCACCCGTGCCATTTGCGCCTCCTCCTCCGCGGCGCCCCGCGGCTGCCACGTCGGCATCGGGCCGGGTACGCGACCTGAGATCTTGTCAGGTGACCGCGAGGTCCCACAAGGAGTCTCCGGTGCGGGGGGACCTAAGGTCCCAGGTCGACGGCGAGGCAGTTGTAGAAGTTCCAGGCACTCTCGGGGTCGTACGAGGCGTCGGCGGCGCCGCCCGGGCCGGACGGCGCCTCCTCGGTCATGTCCTCGAAGCGGATGCGCTCGGGGAGCGTGCCGTACCGGGCGTGGCGGGCCTCGGCGGCGCGGTCGGCCGCGGGCTGCTCGTTCATGACCACTCTCCGGATCGCCGATGTCGGACGGCGCCTCGGCGGCCGCCGGGGACGGTCTTCAGGGTGCAGCCCGCCACCGTCACCAGTCAAGAGGGTGACGAAAACGGCAGAGACACACCCGCACCGGCTCTCACATGTGTTTGGCCGATTCTGCACTCCCGGGCACATTGTTGAACGTGCAATGGTCTTCTCGCGGCAGGGCCCGCCCGCCGGGTCCCGCTCCGACACGTCCGGCAGTTCCGTCACTCACGAGAGGGTGAGTTGCATGTTCACACCCAAGGCGAACATCCGCCGCGCAGCCACGACCGCCGCCCTGGCCGCGACGCTGATCGGCCTCGGCGCCGGGGCGGCCGGCGCCGCCGGCTGGCCTCCGCTGCAGCCGGGCGCGCGGCTCTACTCGGCCGCCAACGGGCAGGGCGCGGCGACCACCGTCAACCTCGGCGAGCTCGGCACCTGCCACACGCTGTCGACGGCCGCCCGGTCGGCGCAGGTCGCCAGCGGCTCCGCGTCCGTGGTGCTCTACCCCGGCGCCGGCTGCACCGGCGGCGGGTGGGCCACCGGCTCGCTGGCCCAGTCCGACATCCCGTTCGCGGCCCTGAGCTACCGGGTCGTCCCGGCGTAACGAGGCGACCCGACCCGGCGAACACCCCGCCCGGCCGAGCAGGTCGACCGCTCCCCGATGCCCGGCACCGCCCCCACGGCGGTGCCGGGCATCGGCATGACGCGACACATGTCTCGCCCATCGGTCCTGCACCGTCACCGCCTTGACAGGTGACGAAGGCTCATGGAAATCTGTCGTCACCGGCCAGAACAGTCACTTCCGATGAGGACACCCACCATGGCAGTCGTACGCTTCCATCTCGCCTCCACCCTCACCCCGGCGGACGCGCTGGCGGTGCTGACCGACTTCGGCCCGGCCCGCGCCGAGACCTGGCCGACGATCGACGCCGACCACTTCGAGGTCCACGCCCAGGGCGACACCTGGGCCGAGGTCACCGAGGGCACCGCCGCCGCCTGGGAGCGCGCCCGCTACGACTGGGAACCGGGCGGCGACACCGTCACCATCACCACCCTGGACTCCAAGCTCTTCGGCCCCGGCGGCGGCTGGGTCTTCCGGATGACCCCCGAGGACGGCGGCACCCGGGTCGACGTCCAGCTGACGCGACAGCCGGACACCCTCAAGGGCAAGATGCTCGCCTCCATGCTCCCGCTCGCCGCTCCGCCGGCCCTGCGCAAGTCGTTCGCGGGACCGCTCCAGGCCAAGTGACCTCCGCGGGAGGCGGCCCCCCAGGGGCCGACAGCTCCGACTGTCGGCCCCTTCGCCGTTGCCGGCCCCCCTCCGTCGCTGCCGGGACCTCCCTCCGCCGCAACACGGTGAAGCCATTCCATATCGTCACCGGTTCACCTGGTGACGACGCTGGCGCGACCCGACCGGCCTGTCAACGAGACGGGCGACCGGGGCGGGGCGAACGAGAGCGCACGAAAAGAAAGTTGCCGCCCACGAACGGCCTGCTACAGTGGCCGCCATCTGTAGTCGTGTGATCGAGGAGTGACAGACGTGGCGGGTGACGACGACATCTCCGGGTGAGATCCGGATCTGACGGCCACCGGCCGGTGCTCCAGCAGCGCCGCCGCCGAAGTGGTCCGTTTTGTCGTACCCACGTTCCCCATGTCTGCCCAGGGCAGAGGTCTCTTCCTGCCCTCACCCCTTCGAGGTCACTTCCATGTCCGACGCCGCCGTCGTCTGCTCCAACGTCTCCTTCGCCTGGCCCGACGACACCCCGGTCTTCCACGACCTGTCCTTCACCGTGCCCGCCGGCCGGACCGGACTGGTCGCCCCCAACGGCTCCGGCAAGAGCACCCTGCTCAAGCTCATCTCAGGCGAACTCAAGCCCGCCACCGGCTCGGTGACGGTCACCGGCCGGCTCGGCCACCTCCGTCAGAGCCTCCCGCTGACCTCCGACCTCACCGTCGCCGAGGTGCTCGACATCGCCGAGGTCATCCGCGCCATCGACGCCGTGGAGTCCGGCGACGTCGACGAGCGGCACTTCACCGCCATCGGCGACGACTGGGACATCGAGGAGCGCACCCGCGCCCAGCTCGACCGCCTCGGCCTGACCGACCTCACCCTGGACCGCGACCTGAGCACGCTCAGCGGCGGCCAGATCGTCTCCCTCGGCCTCGCCGCCCAACTGCTCAAGCGCCCCGACGTCCTGCTGCTCGACGAGCCCACCAACAACCTGGACGCACGGGCCCGGCACAAGCTCTACGACGTGCTGGAGGACTTCAACGGCTGCCTGCTGCTGGTCAGCCACGACCGCGCGCTCCTCGACCGGATGCAGCACATCGCCGAGCTCGGCAACGACGAACTCCGCTTCTACGGCGGCAGCTTCAGCGCCTACGAGGAGGCCGTCCGAGCCGAGCAGGAGGTCGCCGAGAAGAACGTCCGCAACGCCGAGCAGGAGCTGAAGCGGGAGAAGCGGGAGATGCAGCAGGCCCGCGAGCGCGCCGACCGCCGCCAGAGCAACGCCGCCCGCAACCTGAAGAACGCCGGCCTGCCCCGCATCTTCGCCGGGAACATGAAGCGCGGCGCCCAGGAGTCCGCGGGCCGGGCCGGCCAAATGCACGCCGCCCGGGTCAGCGAGGCCAAGGCCCGGCTGGACGAGGCCGGGCGCGCCCTGCGCGAGGAACAGCGCCTCACCCTGGAGCTGCCCGACACCCAGGTGCCCGCCGGGCGCAACCTCTTCCTCGGCGAAGGCCTCCAGGTGAGCCACGCCGGCCGGCCGGTGTTCGCCGACGGCGGCGTCGACCTGAGCGTCCGCGGCCCCGAGCGGATCGCACTCACCGGGCCCAACGGCGCCGGGAAGAGCACCCTGCTGCGCCTGATCACCGGCGAACTCGCCCTCGACAGCGGGGAGATCACCCGCAACGACGGCCGGATCGCCTACCTCTCGCAGCGCCTGGACCTGCTCGACCTCGACCGCACCGTGGCGGAGAACTTCGCCGCGTTCGCCCCCGAGCGGCCCGAGACGGAACGGATGAACCTGCTCGCCCGCTTCCTGTTCCGCGGCGCCCGGGCCCACCTGCCGGTCGGCGTCCTCTCCGGCGGCGAGCGGCTGCGCGCCACCCTGGCCTGCGTGCTGTGCGCGGAGCCGGCCCCGCACCTGCTGCTGCTCGACGAGCCGACCAACAACCTCGACGTGGTCAGTGCGGGGCAGCTGGAGAGCGCCCTGAACTCCTACCAGGGCGCCTTCCTGGTGGTCAGTCACGACGAGCGGTTCCTCGCCGAGATCGGCGTGAACCGCCGGCTCCGGCTGGCCGACGGCACGCTGAAGGAGAGCGCGGCTCCCGCGGTGTGACCAGCCGCCGTGCGAACCGGCCCGCGCCCGAGGCTCCGTGCCCGGCGGGCCCGGGCGCGTCGCCGAACCCCGCCCGCGGCGGCTCGGCGGCGCGCCCCGCCACCCCTCGCGCCGAAAGGTCCCCCCGTGCCCCAGCCCGCCCTGCTCGCCCATGACCTCGTCCGCCACCTCGGCGGCCGGCGCGTCCTCGACGGCGTCTCCCTGACCGCCTCCCCCGGCCGCCGGATCGGCCTGATCGGGGAGAACGGCGTCGGCAAGTCCACCCTGCTGCGGGTGCTCGCCGACGTGGACGAACCCGACGCCGGAAGCGTCTCACGCCCCGAGGACCTCGGTTTCCTGCACCAGGAGATGCCCTTCGAGGCCGAGGCGACCATCGCCGCGGTCCTGGCCGACGCGCTGCGCGAGGCCCGCGCGGACCTCGCCGAACTCGACCGGCTCGGCGCGGAGATCGCCCGCGTCCCGGAGTCCGCCCCCGGCCACCCGGAGCTCCTGGCCGCCTACGCCGAACGGCTGGAGCAGGCCCGGCACCGGGAGTCCCGGGACGCCGGGGGCACGGTGCGCCGGCGCCCCCGGCTGAGGGTCGGGCTGCTCACCCAGGACACCGTGTTCGACCGGCCCGACCGCACCGTCCACGACACCTACGCACGCGCGCTCGGCCCGGCCAGGGCCGAGCGGGTGCCGCTGGGCTCGCTCGGCCTGCTGCACCCGGCGGACCTGGACAAGCCGGTCGGACGGCTCTCCGTCGGGCAGCGCCGACGGCTCGCCCTCGCCCTGCTGGTCGCCGACCCGCCCGAACTGCTGCTGCTCGACGAGCCCACCAACCACCTCTCCCCCCGCCTGTGCGACGAACTGGAGGAGGCCCTCGGCTCCGGTCCCGGCGCGATCGTCCTCGCGAGCCACGACCGCTGGCTGCGCCGCCGCCGGCAGGGCCGGGAGCTGCCGCTGTAGGACCCGTCCGAGCCCCGCGTTATTGCACCCGTTCGCAGTCACCTGCCAGGATGGTGACTGTGAACCTTGACCATGTCTTCGTCTGCGGGCACCCGGCGCTCGACTTCGCGGCCACTCTCCGTGCCCGGCGCACGGTCCGGTTCGAGATGTTCGTGACGCCGGAGAGGCTGAACGCCTGGTACCTGGACTGCGGCCTGGTGGACACGATCACGCCCGGTGGCGAGCAGGACGTGGCGGAGGCGAAGACCGTCCGCGAGGCCGTCTACCGGCTGGTCACCGACCGCCGGCTGGGCGAGCCGTTCGACCGCCAGGCGCTGGCCGTCCTCAACGGCGCCGCGCGCCGGACTCCCGTGACACCGCAGCTCACCATGACCGGACGGCACAACGAGGCGACGCCCGGGCAGGCACTGGCGACCGTCGCGCGCCAGGCGGTCGTCCTCCTCAGCGGCCCGGACGTCCCCCTGATGAAGGAGTGCGGCAACCCGGAGTGCACCCGGGTCTACATCGACCGCTCCCGGGGCATGCGCCGCCAGTGGTGCGGCATGGACTCCTGCGGCAACAAGATCAAGGCGGCCGCCTACCGGGCCCGGAAGAAGGCCCCGTCCGCCGCGAGCGCCTGACGGCCACCGTCCGGCGGGCCCTTCGGGGTCGAACCCGTCGGCGCGCGAGCCCCGGCATGGGTACCATGCAACACCACCCATGCCTAGGGAGTGACCGGTTGTGACCCGCCATCCAGCCTCCACGCTCCGGTCCCGGTACGTGGAACAAGCCGCGTCCGACCTGGAGAAGAACCACCAGCGACAGCGGGAGTTGGCGGAGGAGCTCCGGATGCTGAAGCAGGAGGAAGCCCTCCTGGCCGACATCCTGAGCCTCGCCGAGCGCTACGAGGGCCCCGGCGACCAGTCACCTCCTGCCGAGCGGCGGCGGGACGAGGCACCCGCCCCGGCGACGCGCACGAAGAAGGCCGGTGCGAAGGGGACTTCGCCCCGGCCGTTGCTCGGCGACCTGCTCGCGGAACTGCTGGGCGGGCATCACGAGCCGTGCCCGGCCAAGGAGTTGCGCGACGAGCTGATGGCGGCGCACCCGAAGCGCAACCCGACGCCCCAGGTCGTCCGGAACACCCTGGAATCCCTCGTCGTCAAGGGCGTCGTCCGGCGCCACAAGCAGCGGCGCTCGGTCAGGTACACCCTGGTCCGGCCGGGCTCGACCGACCCGGGCCGGGCCGGCTGATCCCGTCGGCCTCCCGGCCCCGCGCTCACAGGAAGGACGAGGGCCCCGGGCCGAACCCCAGCAGGAGGACGGTCTCGGACCGGTTCCACAGCTGCGCGCCGTCCGGCCACGGGCGCTCCGGTGAGGCCGCCGCGCCCCGGAACCGCCCTCCGGAGACGGCCGGGCACCGGTCACAGGGGTGACGGTGCCGCCCGGCCACCCGTAGATACGTGTGTTTCGCGGAAGACACGTCCTGCCGTCGCCCTCCGGTCGGTGCTGCGCGGGTGTGTCGGCGGGACGGTGAGCGGGTCCCGTGCGGACGGGGGCGGTCCGCACGGGACCCGCCGTTCGAGGGGGATCGAGTGGATGTCACCGCCCCAACCGGCGATGCGCACAGAAGCCCCTACTTGCATCACCGGTTGAAGCGGTGACGCCATGATGGCAATCTCCTGTATCACCAGTCAAGCCGGTGACGTAATGTATCGAAGTGACGCCCCGCCGGAACCTGCTCCGGCCATGACGACCTCATCCTGCGGAAGTGAGCGCCATTCGCGCGGCGAGACGCCGTACGCGGCACGGAAGGTGCGGCTGAAGTGCGCCGGGTTGACGAAGCCCCACCGCTGCCCGACGGCCGACACCGTGGGGCCGAACCCGCCCCGCCGGGCCAGCTCTCGCGCGCAGGCGTCCAGGCGGAGCCGCTGGACCAGGCGGCTCACCGTCACCCCCTCACCCTCGAAGAGCCGGTGCAGGTAGCGCACCGAGATGCGGTGGGCGCGGGCGATCCGCTCGGGCGACAGTTCCGGGTCGCTCAGGTGGCGCCCGATGTACTCGCGCACCCGGCGGACCAGGTGCGCGTTCGCGCCCGGCTCCTCCACCGCCCGGGCCGGCGCCAGCTCGGCGACGAGCGCGCCGAACAGGTCCGCGACGCTGCCGGCCAGCCGGTCGCCGACCGGGGCCGGGTAGGAGTGCGCGGAGGTGGCGAGGCCCCCGAGGAACGCCAGCAGCACCGGCCCGCACCCGTCCGCGGGGCCGACGGCCGTCGCCGACGCGTCCCGCAGGTCGCGTTCCGTCACGCTCAACAGCCGGCTCGGCACGTGGAACAGGTGGGTGCGGAACCGCTCGGGGTAGTCCACGGTGTACGGGCGCTCGGTGTCGTACAGCACCAGGCCGCCCGGCGGCACCTCCGCCCGGCGCCCGTCCTGCTTCAGGACGGCCCGGCCCGACACCTGGACGACGACCCCGACCTGCGGCTCGCACCGCGCCTCCCCCGCGATCAGCTCCGCCGTGCGGGAGAGCCGGGCCGCGTCCGCCTCCAGCGTGGAGATCCGTACGCATCCGACCCGGCGGGACTCCAGGAGCCCGTCGAACGGCCCCCCGGTGAGCGGCCGCGCCGACCACCTGGTACACGGACTTCCGCGCCGACGTCGCCCGGATCGACGTGCCGGCCCTGATCCTGCACGGCACCGGCGACCGCACCCTGCCCGTCGAGAACACCGCGCGTCCGTTCCACAAGGCGCTGCCCGCCGCCGACTACGTCGAGATCGAGGGCGCCCCGCACGGCCTGCTCTGGACCCACGCCGAGGAGGTCAACGCCGCCCTGCTGGCCTTCCTCGCCAAGTGACCCGGACGGCCGCCCTTCCCCTTCCCGCCCCGCGCACACCGTGCCCCCGGGGCACCGAGAGCACCCGGATCGACTGGACCACCGAACTCGGCGGCCTCACCACCTGACGGCGGAGCCCCGACCTGGACAAGGAGCTGCCTGGGCTCAGAGGGCGTCGAGTCCGGCCAGTCGCCGGAGGGCGTGGCGCATCTGATCGACCGTCTGCGGGCGCGTGTCCAGGGTGAGGTGCGTGGACGCGCCCTCGATGTACGTGTTGATCGCGCGGGCTGTTTCCTCGTCGAAGTGCGCCCGGAGTGCGGTGAATCCGGCGTCGATCATCTCGTGGACCAGCGGACGGAATTCGGCGCGGTGAGAGGCGATGGCGTACAGCTCGTACGTGAGGTGGTAGATGCTCTGGTCCACGCCGAAGTCGTCGTAGATGAGCGAGATCACCGCGTCGATGGCGTCGACGGGGTCTTCGGTGTGCTGGAACCTCTTCTGGACGATGTCGCGGATCCGCTGGGTGAAGCGGTGGAACGCCTCGTAGAGGAGTTCGTCGATGCCGGAGAAGTGATACGTCATCGAGCCGAGCGGGACTCCGGTGCGCTTGGCGACCACTCGGTGGGACGTACCCGCCACGCCCTGTTCCGCGATGCAGTCGACGGCGGCGTCAATGATGCGGTCCCGACGTCCCGCGTCGACTTGCCTGGCCATTCGGTTCTGCCTCCGGACTGCGTATGGGCTGCGCGTGTACGGGGACGATCGTACGCGAGCCGACACGGTGGGTGGCCGTCCTGTCGGGCGGCCACCCGCTGGTCTAGTCCGTCAGCCAGACGGCGCAGTCGGTGGGAAGGAGGTCCGTCACGCCGTCCGTGCTCGCCACGAGTACTCGCGCGCTCGCGGGAATCGGCCAGGGCGCGGAGCCGAGGTTGAGCACGATCCGGGTGGTTCCCCGATCGTTGGTGACGTCCAGTGCCACGACGTCCGGTCGGAGGTCGACAAGCGCGAGCGACCCGTTCCCCAGCTGTCGCTGCCGCCGTACGGCGAGCAGGCTCCGGTAGAGCTCCAGGGTGGAGCCGTCGCGGCCGCGTTGCCGGTCCACGGCGTAGTCCCCGAAGTCGGCGGGCTGCGGGAGCCATGAGGCGCCGGTGTCGTTGAAGCCGAACGCCGGGGCGTCCTTCGTCCAGGGGATCGGCACCCGGCACCCGTCACGGCCGAGGCGGTGCCCGCCCCCGCGGAGGAAGTCGGGGTCCGTGCGGGCCTTGGCAGGAAGCTCGATCACCTCTCGAAGGCCGAGTTCCTCGCCTTGATACAGGTACGAGCTGCCGGGGAGAGCGAGCATGAGCGCCGTCGCCGCCCGCGCCCTGCGCAGCCCGAGTCCGGTGTCCGGCCGGGGCTCGGTGGCCTCGAGGATCCACGGTGCCATCGTCGGGTCGGCCCGCACGAGCCGGGTCGCGTGACGGATGACGTCGTGATTCGAGAGCACCCAGGTCGCCGGCGCGCCGACGGAGTCCGCGTTCCGCAGCGTGGTCCTGATCTGCGCCCGCAGGGCATCGGCATCCCAGGTCGCGCGCATGTAGTCGAAGTTGAACGCTTGCTGGAACTCGTCCGCTCGCACGTACCGGGCGAGCCGGTCGTGGGGCGTCACCCAGGCCTCCGCGACCATCGCCCGCTCCCCGGGGTAGCTGTCGAGGAGCGCCCGCCACTGCCGGTAGATGTCGTGGACGCCGTCCTGATCGGCGAACGGCACGGCGTTGGTGGGGAGCGCGCCCCTGTTGTACGCGTCCCAGTCGGCATCGACATCCGAAAGGCCCGGCGCCTTGACCAGGTGGTGGGCGACGTCGATCCGGAAACCGTCGACGCCCCGGTCCAGCCAGAACCTCAGTGTCCCCGCGAACATCTCCCGGACTTCGGGGTTCTCCCAGTTGAGATCGGGCTGCTTCCGGTCGAAGAGATGCAGGTACCACTGCCCGTCCGCCACCTGCGTCCACGCCGGTCCGCCGAACTCGCTGGGCCAGTTGTTCGGCACCCCGGGAGAGTCGACGAACCAGTACCGGGCACGCTCGGGAGAACCCGGACCGGCTGCGAGTGCCGCCTGGAACCAGGGGTGCTCGTCGCTCGTGTGGTTGGGCACGATGTCGATGATCACCCGGATACCGAGCGCGTGCGCGGCCGCGATCAGGTCGTCGGCATCGGCGAGCGTTCCGTACATCGGATCGACGTCGCGGTGGTCGGCGACATCGTAGCCGCCGTCCGCTTGTGGAGAAGGATAGAAGGGGGAGATCCAGATCGCGTCGACACCGAGGTCGTGCAGGTAGGCGAGGCGGTTCCTGATGCCGCCGAGGTCGCCGTTCCCGTCGCCGTCCGAGTCGGCGAACGAGCGCGGGTACACCTGGTAGATCACCGCGGTGCGCCACCATTCCGCGGTGCCGAAGGCGTCATGTACGTGTTCGACGGCGGATTCGGGTGTCGCGTGGTGCTTTCGCGGGCTCATGCCGCGCCCTCCGGAGCGAGAGAAACGGACTCGGCACGGCGCTTGCGCAGGTCCGCGAGGATCTGCGGGTGCTCCTTGTCGAGGTGGTAGAAGGCCAGGACGGCGCCCATCGCCATGGCGAAGATCAGGGGCAGCCAGATGAAGACGAAGTCGATCGCACCGAGGGCGGATGCCGGCTGGGTAGCGCCACCGCCCTCCCGGAAGCCGCCGAATCCGAGCATCCAGCCGATGGCGACACCGCCGAGAGCGCCGCCGATCTTCTGCCCGATGGTCGCGCCCGCGAAGACGAGCCCCTCGGCGCGAATACCGCTGCGCCACTCTTCGTACTCGATCGTGTCGGCGACCATGCCGAACAGAACCGCGAACATGCTTCCCACACCGACGCCGCCGATCGAGAGGCCGGTGAGGACGACCGGAAGCGACGTGGGGGACACCGCGATGACCAGTTGCCCCACGACCATCGCCGCACATCCGAGCAGCGAGATGTTGCGCTTGCCGATCCGCCTCACCAGGGGGATGGCAAGGAACACACCGGCGAACTCGACGATCGTGCGGAACGTGAAGAGCATCGTCGCGAGGCTCTCGTCACCGAGCGCGTACTGGGCGTAGTACGGGTAGACCCCGACAAGGCCGTACGCCGACAGCAGCAGGATCCCGAGGAGTGTGAGCTGGAGCCAGTACTTGTTGCGCAGCAGCGACGCGAGACCCTCACGGGTCGTGAACGGACGGCCCGCCGCCACGGCGGGGGTGGCAGCGTCGGACGAACCGGCCCCGTCCGGCGCGCGATGCGAACCGATGCGCTCCTTGCAGAACACGAACACGATGAAGAAGAGGACGACGGCGAGTCCGCCGTACAGGGAGAACGTCAGCGTCCACGCGCCGGCGCCGCCGCCGAACGCGTCGACGAGTGGCATGGTGAGCGCGGCGACGATGAGTGTCCCCACATAAGCGCCGACCATGCGGAACGTGCTCAACAGGCCGCGTTCCCCGGAGTCTTCGGTCATCAGAGCGCTGAGAGCTCCGTAGGGAATGTTCATCGCGGTATAGATGACGACACCGGAGAGCATGTAGGTCGCGAATGCGTAGACTATTTTCCCGGTCTCGCCGAGGTCCGGCGCCGAGAACAGAAGTGCCGCACTCGCACCATAAGGAACGGCAAGGAAGAGCAGCCACGGCCGGGCCTTTCCGAACCGCGAGGTGAGCTTCTCCATCAGGACGCCGACGGCGAGGTCCCAGACTCCGTCAAGCAGGCGGGCCACCAGGAACATCGTGCCGACGGTAGCTGCCGGAATTCCGACGACCTCGGTGTAGAAGAACATGAGGTAGGTGCCCGTGGCGACATACACGAGGTTGAACGCGAGGTCGCCGGTCGAGTAGGCGACTTTCTCCGGAAATGGGACACGGCCTGTCGTCGAGCCGCCGATTCTTGACATCACAAACGGTCCCTTCGGGGCTCCGGAAGAGCACCTCGTCGCTGAGGAGAGGAAAGGCATGCGTTGCGTATGCGCACCGCTTCGCGGGCGGTGCGCGGAGTCGCCGTCGGCGGCCGTCCGCGCCGAGGTCATGTACGACCGTACACCATTGATGTGTACGGTCGTACATCAAGGTTCGTCCCACGCCGGCCTGGCATTCCGGGCGGAGCCCCGGTGGCGGCGGACCTCATCGCCCATCCCGCCAGGCCCGTCCGCCGCAGCGTCGCCCGCACACACCGAAGCCGGCGACCGCCCCGGAGGGGGCGGCCGCCGGCCGAGGCGGGGCGGTGTCGGCTCAGCCCGCCGCGCCCGAGGTGATGAACTCCGAGGCCGCGCGCGCCTCGGCACGCACCGCCGCCAGGTCGTGGTGCAGCAGTCGGCCGTGCTGCTTCACGATCCGGCCCGCCACCAGCACGGTGTCCACGTTGCCCGGGTGCGCGGAGGAGACCACCGCACCGATCGGGTCGTGCGCGCCCACCAGGTTCACGTCGTCGGCGCGCAGCAGCAGCAGGTCTGCCTGCTTGCCGACCTTCAGTGAACCGACCTGGTCGTCCAGACCCAGGGTTCGGGCACCGTCGAGCGTGGCCATCCTCAGCAGGTCGCCCGGCGTCAGGTGCGGGCCCGGGGCGAGGTAGCCGGTCAGCAGGCCGGCCCGGATCACCGAGAAGAAGTCGCCGCCGACCGTGGTCACCACGTCCACGCCCAGGCCGGTGGTCACTCCGGCCGCGCGCAGCCGGCCGATCAGCGGGCCGCCGTGGCCGAGCCGGGCCTCCACCGCCGGCGTGATGGCGAATGCGCCGCCCGAGTCCGCGACCATCGACAGCTCATCATCGGCCAGCGAATTGCCGTGCACGTAGACGGTGTTGGGGCGCAGCAGGCCGTGGTCGCGGAGCAACTCGATCGGGCGCTCGTTGACCGGTCCGGCGGCGACGTGGGTGACGATCGGCAGGCCCAGCTCGTCCGCCAGCCGCCAGTCGGCGATCACCGCGTCCGGCTTCTGGTTGGACGGGCCGAGCGAGGCCGCCGCCATGCTCAGGAGGCCCTCGCCCGGGCGGAACAGCTTGTGCGCCTGCCGTACCTCGCCCTGGTGCTGCGGGGTCAGCAGGTAGGCGAACACGGCGCGGACACCGACCGCGCGCAGGCCGTCCAGGGCCGCCTCGGCGTACTCCAGGTCGAAGCCCGGCACGAAGCCGTCGCTGCGGACCCGGTCGGCGCGGGCGTAGGCGAAGTCCTGGACGGTGGTGACACCCGAGTCCAGGCACTCCAGGGCGCCCAGCAGGTTGGCGATCCGCACGTCCTGCGGGCGGAAGCGCGGGCCGAGCTCCTGGCGCACCAGCCGGAAGTACTCGGGCAGGTCCACGTCGACCGCGATCGAGCGCAGCACGGCCTGCCAGACGTGGCGGTGGGTGTCCACGAAGCCGGGCAGCACGATCCGGTCGGTGGCGTCGATCACGGTGGCGTCGGCCGGCGCCGACAGGTTCCGGCCGACCGCGGCGATCCGGCCGTCCTCCACCAGCACGTCCCACCCGGCGTGCGCGACAGGCTCCGGTTCGGTGTCGATGACCAACCCGTTTTGCAACAGCAGGGATTCCACGGTGATGCCTCCCGAGTAATCGTCGAAAGCCTTCCCCGAAGCTAACACTCGAATTCGCCGGAAACGCAAGGCCCGGAGTGCGGTTAGTGCGGCTATAGCTCCGCTCCAGTGCGGTGCACCACTATTTGACGCGCATCGCGACCGTCGTTTCGCCGGAGGGAATCAGATGAGCATTGTCCGGAGCGAATTCTCCAATTCCGGAACGGACCGTGGAATTTCCCCGGTGACGTCCCTGCGCGAGCTGGCGCTGGCCTCCGCCGCGCCGGCCTCACTGCGCGCCGCGATCCGGATCGGGTTGGCCGACGCGCTCGGTGAGAAGCCCGTTCAGGTTACCGACCTGGCCGGTCGACTCGGTGTGAACGCCCAAGTGCTGGACCGCGTGCTGGGCAACCTCGAGTGCTACGGGGTGTTCGAGCGGACCCCCGAGGGCGTGCGCCACACCGAGACCTCGCGGCTGCTGCGCGAGGACCACCCGCAACGGCTGAAGAACTGGGTCCTGTGGGTCACCGAACCGTGGACCTGGCAGCTGTGGCCGGACCTGGAGGACGCCGTCCGGGACGGCCGCGGACACTTCGACGAGCGGTTCGGCGAAGAGTTCTTCACTTATCTGCACCGGAACTGGAAAGAATCCACCGAGGTGTTCAACCGGTCCCAGACCGAGCTCAGCCGGATCACCTCCGCGGCCATCGCCGAGGCATTCGACCTGAGCGGCGTGAAAAGCATCGCGGATATCGGCGGCGGCCGCGGATACACGCTGGCAGCACTGCTGGAGGCCAATCCGCACCTGCACGGCACGCTGGTCGACCTGCCCGCCGCGGTCGCCGAACCCGACCCGCGGCTGCGCCCCGGCGGTTCGCTCGCCGGCCGCTCGCAGGTCGTGGCCGGCAGCTGCCTGGAGGAGATCCCGGTCGACGCCGACGTCTACCAGTTCAAGAGCATCCTCGAATGGGACGACGAGAAGACCGTGCTCGCCCTGCGGAACGCCAGGCGGGCGGGCCGGCCGGGCGCCAAGGTCCTGGTGATCACCAACGTCGTCGACGGCAGCCCGGAGATCCGCTACGCCACCGGCATCGACCTGCTGTTCCTGCTCAACACCAACGGCCGCCGGCACACCCTGG
The DNA here is from genome assembly GCF_042792155.1 of Kitasatospora sp. NPDC056651. Classification (NCBI taxonomy): domain Bacteria; kingdom Bacillati; phylum Actinomycetota; class Actinomycetes; order Kitasatosporales; family Streptomycetaceae; genus Kitasatospora; species Kitasatospora sp. NPDC056651. Next base: position 66,976 of record NZ_JBHTWX010000029.1, read on the forward strand.
AGGGCGTCACCGCCCTGGTCGAGCGCGCCGGCCTGCGACTGGAGGGCGTCACCGCGGTCAAGCCGCTGCTGCACGTGGTCGAGGCGACGATCCCCGGCTAGGCCCTGTCCGGCCGATCCTGCCGAACCGGGCCCGGCCCGCCGGCGCCCCGGAACCGAGACCACTACGAACGAGGACGTCACGATGACCACCCCCCGTACGCGGCCGGATGCCGCGGCCGAGCACGCTGCCAACGAGGCCTTCGCCGAACTCCTGTTCTCCCCCGAGGGCCTCGCCGACCCCTACTCCCGCTACCGCCGACTGCGCGAGGCCGCACCCGTGCACCGCAGCGCCCTGGGCACCTGGGTGCTCACCGGCTACGACGAGGTCGACGAGTTCCTGCGCAGCAAGCAGGTCGAGAAGGACATCCACATCTGGATGGCCAACCGGTTCAGCGGCGAGTGGAAGCACCACCAGGCGCTGCGCAAACTCGCCGCCAACCTGCTGTGGACCAACCCGCCCGAGCACACCAGGATGCGACGGATCGTCAACCGCGGCTTCTCCGAGAAGCGGGTGCTGGAGCACCGGGCCTTCATCGAGCGGCGCTTCGAGGAACTGATCGCCCCGATCGCCGAGGCGGGCGAGGGCGATATCTGCAACCAGGTGTTCTTCCCGCTGGCGCTGGGCGTGGTGGCCGACCTGATCGGCGTCCCGCAGGACGAGGCGCCGCTGCTGCGCGACAAGATCCGCGAGTTCCAGCGCACCTTCGAGCCCGGCATGACCGCCTCCGAGCTGCTCAAGGCCGACCAGGCGGCGAAGTTCCTCGACGACTACTTCGCCGACCTGGTGCGCGGCAAGCAGCGCCGGCGCGGCGACGACCTGGTCTCCGCCCTGCTCGACATCGAGGAGGACGGCGACAAGCTGGGGTTCGACGACCTGGTGCAGATGTGCCACATGGTGATCGCGGCGGGCAGCGAGACCACCACCTTCTTCCTGACCAACGGCGTACGGCTGTTCGCCGAGCACCCCGAGCAGGCCCGACTGATGCGCGAGCACCCGTCGCTGTTGCGGCAGGCCACCGAGGAGATCCTGCGCTACATGCCGTCCGCTCACATGATCCCGCGCACCACCAGCGCTCCGGTCACGGTCGGCGGGGTGGAGATCCCGGCCGGCGCCCGGGCGATGGTCTGGATCGCCGCGGCCAACCGCGACCCGCGGCGCTTCACCGACCCGGACCGCTTCGACATCACCCGCAAGGAGGCGGCACCGATGTCCTACGGTCTGGGCACCCACTACTGCCTGGGCTGGCGGCTGGCCAACCTGCAGGCCGACGTGGTGTTCTCGGGGCTGTTCGAGCGGTTCACCGACATCGAGATCACCGAGCCGCTCCAGCACCGCGCCCGGGTCGCGTTCCCGCAGATCGAGGCGTTGAAGATCCGCTTCCGGCGGCGCGCCGAGCAGCGCCCGGCCGGGACCGGGACGGTGCGCTTCCTGTCCCCGGAGTACCTGGCGGCGATGGAGGCGCTGGCGCCGTCCGACCAGCCGGCCATTCCGCATGTCAACGTGAAGGTGCAGTTCCGGGCCACCGAGGCACCCGAGGGGCCGGTGGACTACCACCTGCTGATCGAGAAGGGCGTGATCGTCAAAGCCGGGCGCGGCCGACTGGCCGACTCCGACCTGGAGATCACCGCCCGCTATCGGGACCTGCTGGACTTCCAGTCCACCCGGATGGACGCCACCGAGGCCTTCGTCACCGGCCGGTTCGCGGTGGCCGGCGACCGGGCCAAGCTGCTGGAGCTGATGATGGTGCTGCAGTCCGGCAAGTACCACCAGTACGTCGCCGAGCTGTGGGAGCGGACCACATGGTGACCCACACGTTGGTGTTCGCCTTCCCGGCGGAGATGACCGAGGACGACCGGGCGGAATTCTTCCGCGAGGGCTCCGCGCTGGTGCTCGGCACCGGCTTCGCCGACGCGTACCGGCACTGGCCGCACATGCCGCTGGTGGACGCCGCCCGGGAGGTGCTCGCCCCGGTCTTCACCCCCTCCGCGATGGCTCAGATCGAGTGCCGCGACTTCGCCGCCATGCGGCAACTGTTCGCCCACCCGTCGCTGGCCGCGTTCGTCGGCCGGTGGCAGGCGAGGTTCCCCTACCAGGCGGTCTCGGTGAACACCGGGCCCTCGCAACCGGAGTGACAGACCATGCCGGTCAACCCGCACGCCCTCGGCCGCCGCGACCCGCGCTTCGCCGACCAGCGCTGGCTGCTGGACCTGATGATCGAGCAGTTCGGCCCGGAGTGGGACCAGGACCGACTGCACTACCTGTCCGCCCCGGTCAGTGCCGACCACAAGGGCGCGATCCTCGGGCTGTCCCGCTCGATCCGCAAACTCGACGACTTCACCCGTGAAATGGCCAATCTGGCCCGGCACTTCGAGCTGCGCGGCGACGCCCAGCGGCGAGCCGGCCACCAGGTCTCGGCCGGCGACGACTACTTCGCCGCCGCCATCCTGTACGGCGGAGCGCAGTGGCCGATCTTCGCCAACACCGAGCTGAACCAGGTGCTGGAGCAGAAGAAGACCGGCTGCTTCACCGCGTACACCCACAGCGCCGACCACCATGTGGAGCCGGTGGAGGTCCCCTACGAGGACCGCACCCTGGCGGGCTGGTACCACATGCCGCCCGGATACCGTCCCGAACAGGGCCCGCTGCCGTGCGTGGTGGTGCTTTCCGGGATGGACGGCTTCAAGGAGATCAACGTCTTCGCCGGCGCCGACCGCTACCTACGCCGCGGCATGGCGGTGCTCACCCTCGACGGCCCCGGCCAGGGCACCTCGCTGGTGCGGGAGATCTGGTACCGGCCCGAGCGATACGGCCAGGTCGGCACCGCCGCGTACGAGGCGGTCGCCGCCCGCCCGGAGATCGACCCGCAGCGGGTGATGCTGTGCGGTGTCAGCCAGGGGTCGCTCTGGGTGACCCAGATGGCCGCTGCCGAACCCCGGTACGCCGCCTGCGCGGTGATGTTCACTTGCTTCGATCCCGGCAACACGGCGATGTTCACCAGCCACTCGCCGACCTTCCGGCAGCGGTTCATGTACATGACCGGCACCACCACGGTGGCCGAACTCGAAGCCATCACCGCCGAGATGACGGCGGACGGCCTCGGCAAGCAGATCCGGATGCCCTACCTCGCCGCGATGGGCGAGGACGACCCGCTCTGCGACCCGGCCGACACCTACCGACACCTCAACTCCCTCTCCGGGCCCAAGGAATTGCTGTTCTACGTCGGCGAGCACCACGCCCCGGTCACCCGCACCGCGGGTCGGCTCGGCCCACAGGTGTTCCTCGCCGTCGCCGACTGGCTCGCCGACCGGGCCGGCGGTCTGCCGCCCGGTTCCCGCCATACCGTCGTCGACTCCCGCGGCCGCAGTCACACCGAACCCTGGGGCGAGGAACGCCAGTACACCTACGGCGCGCCGCTCGACCCGCGCACCCTGCTCGGCGACGGGCCGGGCACCGGCCTTTCCTGACCCCTGGAGCGCCCCATGCACGTCGCCGCCACGGTCGTCTCGATCGCGCTCGCCGTGGTGCTGACCCGCACCGCCCACGCCACCTTCACCGGCAAGGAGGTGGTCCGCCGCGGCGTCGTCGAGGTCGGGTTCCCGCCCTCGCTGCTGTGGCTGCTCGGCCTGGCCCAGGCCGCCGGCGCGGCCGGCCTGCTGGTCGGCCTGCTCTGGTCGCCGCTGGCCGTCGCCGCCGCCGGCTGCCTGGTGCTGTACTTCCTCGGCGCGGTCGGCGCCCACCTGCGGGTCGGCCACCCCGAACGGGCAGGCCTGTCCGCCGCCATCCTGGTCGGCTCGGTGGTGGCCCTCGTCCTGATGCTGCTGCGGCCCTGAAACCGACCGGGCCCGCCCGTCCGCGCAACCACCCGCGCACCCATGCCGCACCCATGCCGCATCCGTGCCGTTGAAGGGATCACCGCAATGACGACCGACTCCACTTTCGAGCGCCTCCGTGACTACCTGGTGGGCCCCGCGAGGTTCATGAACCTGCTCAGCTGCTTCGAACTCGGCCTTGTCGACGCGATCCGCGACACCCCCGGCGCGACCGCGGCCCAGCTCGGCGCCACCGTCGGCGCGGCCCCCGACGCGGTCGAGCAGCTGCTACTGCTGCCGATCAAGGAGGGCTTCGTCTCCCAGGACGAGGCCACCGGCGGCTACACCCTCGCCGCGCTCGGCGACGCCGACCCCGCCTCGCTGGCCCGGATCCTCACCCTGATGCACTTCGTCAAGGTCATCGTGCTGCGCCAGGTCTTCCACCTGACCGACAGCGTCCGCACCGGCAAGGTGGTGGCCCTGCAGCAGCTCTACGGCCACGACGGCAACTTGTACAGCGCCGTCGCCGAGCACAAGGACCTGCGCGAGGCGTTCTCCACCCTGATGGACAACGTCACCGCGCACATCGACCCGTGGTTCTTCGACTCGATCGACATCCCGGCCGGCTCCCGAGTCCTCGACCTGGCCGGCAACACCGGCCTCGGCGCCATCCTCGCCTATCGCTCCAAGGAGGCCCTCGGGCTGCACGTCACCAACTTCGACCTCCCCGAGAAGGAGGCCGCCACGCTGGAGAACTTCCGCGCCCACGGCGTCGCCGAGCACTGCTCCTTCATCGGCGGCGACGTCTTCCGGGCCGTCCCCTCGGGCTACCAGACCGTGCTGATCAAGCACTTCCTCGACATGTTCGACAAGGACGAGGTGTTCGAGATCCTCACCGGTGTGCACGGCGCCCTGGAGCCCGGCGGCCAGGTCGCCGTCCTGGTACCGGTCTACCCCGAGGACGTCACGGACCCCGGCAACGTCGACATCGACTTCTTCCCGGCCTTCTTCCTCGGCTGCACCATGGGCCAAGGCGGCCCGCAGAAGATCTCCACCTACCGACGCTGGCTGGAGGAGTGCGGCTTCGAGGTCACCATGACCCGCACCCAGGACCGCACCTCGATGCCCCCCGGCACCTTCGTCGTGCACGGCGTCCTCTGCGCTCGCAGGATCGCATGACCCGGCCGCTGCGCGCCGCCGCCCACGTCCGGCCCGGCGGTGCCCCCGACTACCGCACCCGGCGCGACACCGCCCGCTGACCGGTCCGGTCGTGCCCGGCGTGCCTCGGACGTGGGGGGGGGGCGCCCCCCCGGCGGGGGGGGCCCGCCCGCCGGGGGGGGGTTGAAAAAAAAAAAGCCCCCACGCCAGAGGATAAGTGAGTT
>NZ_JBHTWX010000029.1:72218-79341 GCF_042792155.1 Kitasatospora sp. NPDC056651
GTCGGGCCGGGGGGTGCCCCCTATCCCCCCCCGGGGCCCCACCCCCCCGCGCGACCGGGCGGGTGGGCCCCGGGGTGCCCCGTAGTTGCGGGTGCCCCACCCGAGCGGGTGGGGCACCGGCACATCCGCGCGCCTCCGGCGGATCAGCGCTGTGCGAGCCGCGCCCCGAGCAGCGTCAGGTCGGCCGCGCCGAGGCGGTCCCGGGCGATCTTCGCCTGATGCCAGTACGGGTACGGCAGCGGCGACGCGCTCACCCGGTCCAGCCGCCCCCGCTCACCCTCGGAGAGCGCCAGACCGGCCGCCGCCAGATTGCCGGCCAACTGCTCCTCGGTTCGGGCCCCGACCACCAACGAGGCCACCGCGGGCCGGCCCAGCAGCCAGGCCAGCGCCACCTGGGCCGGGGTGGCGGCGCGCTCCTCGGCGATCCGCACCAGGGTCTCGACGATGCCGTAGAGCCGCTCCCGGTCGTACACCGGCGGCTCGTTCCAGTCCGTCAGGTGTCGAGACCCCGCGGGGGCCTCGATGCCACGCCGGTACTTGCCGGAGAGCAGCCCTCCGGCCAGCGGGCCCCAGGCGAGCACTCCCACGCCCTGGTCGACGGCGATCGGCAGCAGTTCGTTCTCGGCGTCCCGCGCCTGCAGCGAGTAGTGGATCTGCTGGGAGACGAAGCGTGCGGCGCCGATCCGGTCGGCGGTGGCCAGGGCCTTCATCAGGTGCCAGCCCGAGTAGTTGGAGCAGCCGACGTAGCGGATCTTGCCGGCCCGCACCAGGTCGTCCAGGGCGGTGAGGGTCTCCTCCAGCGGGGTGAGGCCGTCCCAGGCGTGAAGCTGGTAGAGGTCGATGTGGTCCGTGCCGAGGCGGCGCAGCGAGCCCTCACAGGCCTCGATCAGGTGGTGCCGGGACAGGCCGGCGTCGTTCGGGCCGGGGCCGGTGGGCATGCGGGCCTTGGTGGCGATCAGGGCCCGGCCCCAGCGGCCCTTCATGGCCTGGCCGACGATCTCCTCGGAGAGGCCGCCGGAATACGAGTCGGCGGTGTCGACCAGGTTGACCCCGGCGTCCAACGCCAGGTCGATCATTCGGGTGGCGCCGGTCACATCGCTGTCGCCCACCTTGGCGAAGACTCCGCGTCCGCCGAAGGTCATCGTACCGAGGGACACCACCGAGACGCGCAGGCCGGAATTTCCTAGATGACGATATTCCATCGGGATTCTCCGCTCGGTCGGATTGCCGGGTCGTGACATGAAAAAGCGCGGCCACCCAGGTTCTCCGGGCGGTCGCACGGAATGGCGGCGGACTTCTCCGGGAAGTCCGCCGGACGGATTCTCGGGAAGTCGCCGAACAAATCTCCCTGGAATCCTTCCACGGCGAACGCATCTGATCCGTTCAATATCTCCTCTTGGTGTTCGTTTTACTAGCTCACAAGGATTTCGTGTTGCAGCCTGCGGGCCTCCTTGGACGGCTTCAGGCCGAGTTCCCGGTCGAGGACCTGGCGCAGTTCGCCGAACACGGTGAGCGCTTCGCCGCGCCGGCCGGAACGGTGCAGTGCCTCCATCAGCTTGAGATAGAAGGATTCGTGCAGCCGGTGGGTCTCGACCAGCGAGCGCAGTTCGGCGACGATCTCGCGGTGGCGGTTGTTGGTGAGGTCCGCCTCGATGCGCAACTGGACCGCCTCCAGCCGGGCCTCCTCCAGGTACACCGCGAGTCCGCGCAGGGCCGGCCCGGAGGTCAGGTCGGCGGGGATCGGCCCACGCCACAGGGCCAGCGCCTCACGCAGCAGCTCGGCGGCGCCGACCGCAAGGCCGCGGCGCAGCTCGGTCCGGCCCCGGTCGACCAGATGCTGGAAGCGGAAGATGTCGATGTTGGCGCGGGGCGCCGCCAGGACGTAGCCGTCCGGGCGGGTCGCGAGCAGGTCGCAGCTGTTCGAGGAGTTGAAGATGAGGGCGAGCATCTTGCGCAGCTGATGCACATAGGTCTGCACGATGGTCTTCACGGTGCTGGGAGGATCGTCAGGCCATAACTCGTCGATGATGCGGTCCATGCTGACTGTCGATCCGGCGTTCGCCGCGAGCAGGGCGAGCACCTGGCGGGGCTTGGTGGCAGTGACCTTATAGGGGTGCCGGAATTCCGTGGTTCTGCTGGCGTGGCCGATTTCCAGGGGACCCAACAGATCGATTCGTACCAGCTCTCCGGGCATGGCAACCTTCCCTGTTGACTCTTTACGAGATGCCGAGGGCGACGGCGGTTGGTCGAAGTTATCGACACCAGGCGCTTGCAGAATCGGGCGCGCACGGTGTGTTCGCCTACGTTGCTTGAGTCTAGGCTGAGCCATTCCAACATGTCAATGACATGCCAAGTTCTTTAATATTCCGCAGAGATAACATGTCCACTATCATCCGACATGTCAACGACATGACGAGTTCTGGAATATTCCACAGGGTCGAACATGTCCATTATCAGTGGATAACATCGCACGTCGATTCCCAGCAGCCCCGGCACCCCGGTTCGCACCGTCCGTGCCACCCGTCACACACCCACCCCCGGCCCGGACCTGATGCGGCACACCCGGCCGCCCGGCCGAGAAGGCCGGACGGCGGGGAAGGCCGGACGGCCCGGAGGGGCGGGCGAGGTCAGGCCGCGGCGGCCCGATGCACCAGCCGGAGCAGGTCCCCCAGGGTGGAGACCTCCAGGATTCCGTCCTCCGGGATGTCCACGCCGTACTGCACCTTGAGCCTGCCGACGGTCTCGATCAGCGCCAGCGAGTCGTAGCCGAGCTCGCCGAGGGTGAACCCGGCGAGGTCGCCGTCCAGTTCGTCGGGCCGGTCGCCGCCGGCGCAGGCGATGAGAGTCTCGTAGAGGTCGTGGATGGTCATGTTGGCGATCATGTGTCAACTCCCGTTCTGGGCGGCACGGACGACAAGGGCGGAGTTGAATCCCCAGCGCCCCCGGGCGAGCAGCAGTGCGGTGTCCACCCGGGTCTGCCGGGGCTCCCCGAGGACAAGGTCGAGGCCGTACTCTTCGGGCACCTGCGAAGTGCCGAAGACCGGTGGAACGATACCCTCCTGAATGCTCATCAGAGCGGCGACGGTGTCCAACGGGCCACCGCCGGAGAGTAGCCGCCCGGTGAGCGTCTTGGGCGCGGTCACCGGCACCCCGCGTTCCCCGAACACCTCGCGCAGCACCGCGGCCTCGGCCCGGTCGGCGGCCGGCAGGCCGAGCGCGTCGGCGAACACCACGTCCACCTGTCCGGGGTCCACCCCCGCGTCGGCGAGCGCGAGTTCGACGGTGCGGCGCAGCGCGGGCGGGCGGTCGCTGCCCGGGGCCGGGTCGAACCCGGAGGCGTAGCCGGCGATCTCCCCGTACACCCGGGCCCCGCGGGCGGCCCCGGCGGCGGCGTCCTCCAGGACCAGGATGGCGCCGCCCTCGCCCGGCAGGTAGCCGCGGGCCCGGGCGTCGAACGGCCGGTAGGCGGTCGCGGGGTCGGGGTCGACGCTGACCCGCCCGCCGGACAGGTGGGAGGCCCAGCCCCACGGGTCGAGGGCGGAGTCCACCCCGCCGCACACCACCAGGGGCACCCCGGCGCGCACCGTGCGGCGGGCCTGGCCGAGCGCGTCCAGGCCGCCGGCCTGCTCGGCGACCAGCGCCACCGACGGGCCGCGCATGCCGTGCCGGATGGACAGCTGACCGGTGTTCACCGCGTAGAACCAGGCGAAGGACTCGTACACGCTCACGTGTTCCGGGCCCTGGCTCCACAGCTTCTTGAACTCGCGGTGGGTGAAGTCGAAGCCGCCGGAGGCGTTGGCGGTGACCACACCCATGTCGTAGTCGGTGAACTCGGCAGGGTCCACCGAGGCGTCCGCCAGGGCAGCCTCGCCGGCGATCAGCGCCAGCCGGGTGGACCGGTCGGTCTGGGTGAGCAGCCGGCTGGGCAGCAGCCGCTCGGCCTCCAGGTCGACCAGCCCGGCGAGGCGCGCCGGGTAGCCTGAGGTGTCGAAGCGGTCCAGTACGTCGATGCCGCTGCGGCCGGCCAGGGTGGCGGCCCAGAACTCCTTGACGCCGAAGCCGTTCGGGGCGACCACACCCAGCCCGGTGATGACGCTCATGCCGTCCTCCGTCCGGGCCGGACCAGCACCATCGCGCTCTGGAACCCGCCGAAGCCGCTGCCGACCGTCAACACGGTGTCGACGCGGTGCTCGCGGGCGGTGTTCGGAACATAGTCCAGGTCGCAGTCGGGGTCGTTGACCTGGAGGTTCGCGGTCGGCGGGACCACATGGTGGGCCATCGCCAGAAGCGAGGCGGCGATCTCCACCGAGCCGACCGCGCCCAGCGAGTGGCCCACCATCGACTTGACCGAGCTGATCGGCGTCCGATACGCCCACCCACCGAGGCTGACCTTGAACGCCTCGGTCTCGTGCCGGTCGTTCTGCTTGGTGCCGGAGCCGTGCGCGTTGATGTAGTCCACCTGAGAGGCGTCCACTCGGGCCTGACCGAGCGCGGAGCGGATCGCCTCCGCCATCTCCCGGCCGTCGGTCTTCAACCCGGTCATGTGGTAGGCGTTGCACCGGGTGGCGAACCCGCCGACCTCGGCGTAGATCCGGGCGCCGCGCCGCTGAGCGGCCCCCAGTTCCTCCAGCACGAACACCGCGGCGCCCTCGGCGAGCACGAATCCGTTGCGGGTGCCGTCGAACGGCCGGGAGGCGTGCTGCGGATCGTCGTTGTAGGTGGTGGTGGCCTTGATGGCGTCGAAGCAGGCCACCACGATCGGGGTGATCGGGGTGTCGGTGGCGCCTGCCACCATGACGTCCGCGCTGCCCTCGCGGATCAGCGCGACGGCGTGCCCCACCGAATCCAGCCCCGAGGTACAGCCGTCGGACACCATCGTCACCGGGCCCTCCGCGCCGACCGTCCAGGCCACCTCCGCGGGCATGATGCTCGGCACCATGTGGTCGTACATGTGCGGGGAGAGGTGGTCCGGCCCCATCACCCAGTTCCGGCCGGAATCGGAGAGCACCAGATACTCCTGCTCAAGGCTGGTGGCCGCCGCCACCGCACTGCCCAGACTCACCCCCACGCGGTGCGGGGCGTGCGCGGACAGGTCGATCCCGCTGTCGGCCAGTGCTTCCCGGGCGGCCACGACCGCGAACTGGGTGGCCCGGTCCATCCGGCGGACCTCACGGGGCGTCAGGCCCTCCGCTGCCGGATCGAAGTCGACCTCGCCGGCGACTTGCGAGCGGTACGGCGACGGGTCGAAGAAGGTGATCCGCCGGGTTGCCGTCCGGCCGGCGGACAGCAGCTCCCAGAAGGTGTCCTTGCCCGGAGCTCCAGGCGCCCGCACTCCCATTCCGGTGATCGCGACTCGCCGACTCATGCGGCACCACCGGGCGCGTCCATGCCTTTCACTTGCGCGGCCTCCCACTCGGATGCGTTGCCAGAACGTGTCCTCACATTGATGGGAAAGCTATCCGCGCGTGCTCTAAGGGCACTCAACGCGCGCTTCAGCGCAACCACCTTCAGCCGAGCTCTAGCAGCGGTGCAGCACCCGCCCGTACGAATGCCGGGTACCCGTTGAACCACCGGCCCGGAGGGAGTCACCATGCCGAGGACCGCACCGCGCGAGCGGGGGTCGTCGTGAGGGCGGCGGTGCTGCACGCGCTCGGCGAGCGGCCCCGCTACCAGGACCTGCCCGAGCCGACGCCCGTCGCGGGAGAGGAGCCCGTGCGCATCACCGCCTGCCCGGTGACCAACCTGGACCGCGCCCGCGCGGCCGGCACCCACTTCGCGGCGCCCGCCGAACTTCCCGTCGTCCTCGGTTCCTTGGCCGCCGGGGTCCTTTCGGACGGCGCCCGGGTGCTGTTCCGCTCCGCGCACGGGGTGATGGCCGAACGCGCCACCACCCGGCGCGCCTGGTGCACCCCGATCCCGGACACGGTGGACGACGTCGCGGCCGCCGCCGTCCAGAACCCCGGGGTGTCGGCCTGGATCTCGCTCACCTGGCGGGCCGGCCTGCGCCCGGGCGAGAGCGTGCTGGTGCTCGGCGCCACGGGCGTCACCGGCCGGCTCGCCGTGCAGCTGGCGAAGCGCTTCGGAGCCGGCCGGGTGGTCGCGGCCGGCCGCGACCCCCAGGGTCTGGCCGAACTGCGCGAGCTCGGCGCGGACCGCACGATCCGCCTCGACGTCCCCGACCGGGACCTCGACCGCGCGCTGCGCGACGCGGCCGGCCCCGACGGCTTCGACGTGGTGCTGGACTACCTGTGGGGCCGACCGACCGAGATCTACCTGAACACCCTCGTGGTCAACGACATGGTGCTACGGCACTCGCGCACCCGCCTGGTCCAGGTCGGCGTGATGGCCGGGCCCACCCTCACACTGCCGGCAGAGGTGCTGCGCGGCAGCGGGCTGGAGATCCTCGGCAACGGCACCGGGAACGCTCCGCCGCCCGAGGTGCTGTCCAGCGCCCTCGCGCAGGTCCTCGACCTGCTCGGCGCGGGGGCGCTGCGGATCGCCACCCACCCCGTCCCACTGGCCCGGGTGGCCGAGGTCTGGGACCTCGACCAGCGCGGGCGGCGCACCGTCCTCATCCCCTAGGTCCTGTCCGCGGATCCTCGTCCGTACACCCAGTGAAGGAGCGTCAGCAATGACCGATGTGACCGACCAGGCTCGGATCCCGTCCCTGTACGAGCGGCTCGGCGGCACCATGGGTATCGCCGTGCTCATGGACGTGCTCACCGACCGGCTGTTCGACAACGCCTCGGCGAACCTCAACCCGTACGTGGCCAAGATGCACGAGACCAACGCCAGGCCGGGCTTCAAGTGGATGGTCACCGCCTGGTCGATCGAGGAGACCGGCGGGCCCAAGGTCTACCCCGGCCGGAACATGGTCGACGCGCACGCCGACATGGTTTCCAGTCACTTCGACTTCGACGTGGTGGCGCTGGAAATCGCCGCCACGCTGAGCTTCTGCGGGGTGCCGCCCAAGGAAGCCAAGGAGTACCTGGCCATCATCGAGAGCTTCCGCGGCGACGTGCTCACCCACTCGCTCGGCAAGCCCGGCGGCGCGGAGTCGCTGGAGCGCCCGCAGGACTGAACGACCGCGCCGCCGAACGCCGTCGCTCCGGGCTCCCGCGGG
>NZ_JBHTWX010000030.1:0-77394 GCF_042792155.1 Kitasatospora sp. NPDC056651
CCCCCGGTTCCGGGGGCACTCCGGGGTGGACCTCGGCTCCGGGACCGGTACCGGCCGAGCGGGGTCAGCCGGTGCAGGTCGCCGCGTCGAGCAGCTTCTCGAAGGCCTTCCGGGTGGGCAGCGGGGTCGAGATGCCGTTGCCGTTCATCGAGACGGAGAGCTGACGGCGCAGGTCGGAGCTGCCGTACAGGAAGGTGCTGAAGCCCGGGATGCCGCCCGTGTGGCCCCAGAGCTCACCGCAGTCGGTAGTGGCCCGCTCCAGGCCCAGACCGTACCTGCCCTGGCTCTGCGGGGTGACCGTCATCATCTCGGCGAGCTGCGGCCGCGGCAGCAGCCGTCCGCCGAGCAGGGCGGTGATGAAGGTGTCGAGGTCGGCGGTGGTGGAGATCCCGGCGCCGGACGCGCCCGCCATGCTCGGGTCCAGGTCGGTGACGTCCACGCGGCCGGTGGGCAGGTCGAAGTAGCCGTGCGCGTGCGGGCCGGGAACGGCTGTCTCGTGGTCGGGCATGGAGGTACCGCTCAGGCCCAGCGGGCGGATGATCCGGCGCTCCACCTCCTGCTGCCAGGTGCGGCCGGTGGTCCGCTCGATGATCTGTCCGGCCAGGATGTAGTCGGTGTTGGAGTAGCGGTAGCCCTGGCCCGGCGGGAAGTACACCGGGTGGTTGTTGGCCAGGGCGATCAGCTGCCACGGTGTCCAGCGGGTGTAGCGGCCGGACTCCAGCCATCGTTCGAGGGAGCCGGGCGCCGAGGGGTCGAAGGCCTGGTCCCCGGTGAAGTCGAACAGCCCGCTGGTGTGGTTGAGCAGCTGGCGCAGGGTGATGTTCGCGCCGTTCGGCACCGCGCCCGGCAGCAGCCGCTCCACCGGGTCGTCCAGGCCCAGCCGCCCCTCGGCGACCAGCTGGAGGACGACGGTGGAGACGAAGGACTTGGTCACGCTGCCGATCCGGAACCGGCCGGTGGCCGAGGCGGGGGCGCCGGTCGCGTAGTCGGCGCTACCGGCGGCGCCCTTCCAGAGGGTACGGCCGTACCCGCCGACCCGGGCGAGTGAGGCCGAGGCGCCACCGGAGTCGACGATGGCCTGCACCGCGGCGTCCAGGGCCCCGGGATCGACGCCCTTGCGCGGCCCCCGGCCGGCGGTGTCCTGCACCTGGTCCCGGGCCACGGTCACCGCGACCGGGCCCGCCGCGACCGGCCCCGCGGCACCGAGCGCACCGGCCGCCGGGGCGCTCACCCCCACCAGGCCCGCGCCCGCCAGCACGAGCGCCACCAGGCGCGCGGCCGGGCGGCCGCGCCGGCGCCCCGCGCGCCCACGACCGCCCGGACCCGCTGCGCCCCTGTGTTCCGCCATGTCCGTCCACCTTTCCCTGTCCGCGCCGAGCGATGAATTCAACACTCCTGTGAATTCCGGCAATTGACACACTGACAGGCGACGGCGGACCCGGTCGTCAGCCCACGGTCCACACCGGCTCCGACCCTGGACCTACTTTCGCGCGGTGGACCGCTCCCCCTCAGGGATGGGCCACCCCTGAGGCCGGTCAGGGGTGGCCTGTCCGCGGCCAACCGGGATTGTCCGCCGCTCCCCTGGGCGTTCCGGATTTCTTGTTGATGGACAATCAAAAAAGCCCGCACGGTGGAGTCGCCACCGGATCTCCGGACGGCCCGGCAGCAGCGCGACGGCACGAGCGGGCACGACCCGCTGTCCCCCGCCGAGCGAACGAAGGAGGAAAGACCATGCCCGAAGCGCAGGACGCCGACCGACCGGCAGGGGCGAAGCGTCGCAGCAGCCCGCACCACGGGCGGCGCCGTCGGGTCCTGACCGCCGTCACCCTGCTCACCGCGGTGGTGGGCGCCACCACAGCGGTGGCCTGCGGAGTCCTCCGACCGGCCGGAGGCCCGGACGACCCGGACGACCCGGCCGGCCCGGCACCACTGACCGCACCGGCCACCCCGGGCGACTCCGACCCGCGCGACCTGACCCCCGCCGAGGAGGACCTGCTCCACTCCGCCGAACAGCTCCTGCTACGCGACTGCATGCGGGCCAAGGGCTTCGTCTACCAGCCGGTCGCACGTCAACCGGTACCGGAGGCCAGGGAGTTCCCGTACGTCATCGACGACGTCGAATGGGCCCGCCGGCACGGCTACGGCCGGGACATCGAGCGCAGGCTGGAGGAGGTCCGGACGAACGACCCCAACCAGCGCTATTTCGAAGGCCTCCCCGCCGACCGGAAGGCCCCCGCGATCGCCGCCGCCAACGGCCCGCGGGCCGAGGGACTCACCGCGCGCACCCCGGAGGGGATGCCGGTCACCCGCAGTCCCGAAGGATGCACCTCACAGGGCCAGCGCACGCTGTACCTGGACCTGGCGGCCTGGTTCCAGGCCCGGGTGACGATGGACTCCCTGCCGTCGCTGCGCGGCGAGAAGGTGACCGCCGACCAGGAACTCGTCGGCCCCACCCACGCCTGGGCGGCCTGCATGCGCTCGGCGGGCCACGACTACGCGGACCCGGCCGCGCTGCGCGCGGCGCAGCCGCCCCGGGACCGGACCTGGCCGCGCGAGCAGGAGAGCGCCCTGGCGGTCGCCGAGGCCCAGTGCGCGCAGGACTCCGGCTTCGCCGCGACCGCCCGGCGCCTGGACCGGAAGTACGACGCGGAGCTGCGGCAGCAGTACCGGTCGGACGCCCTGGCGTGGCAGCGCCTGCGGCTCGCGGCACTGCCCCGGGCCCGCTCGGTCGTCGCGGCCGACCCGGGTCACTGACCCGCCCACAAGACCGGTCGGCCACCGTCGATGTTCGGAGGCCGGCCACCACCCGCACCACACCATCAGAGAGGAAACCGTCATGAAGTCCCTGCGGACCCTGCTCGCCGGCGCGGCCGTCGCCGCGGCCCTGGCCGTGACCGCCGCTCCGCACACCGCCCAGGCCGTCGAGGCCGCACCGCACGGAGCGTCCGGCTCGGCCCCCGCCCTGGCGGCGGACGGCAGGCTGCACGCCTACTACAGCACCTGGTACCAGAACGAGTGCCAGTCCTGGTCGACCGACGCCAACTGGGGCGAGTGCAAGAACAACGCGGAATCCCTGTGGAACATGCGCTACCCCGGGAACCTGGACGACGTCTGGGTGTACTACAACAGCAACTTCAGCGGGGCCGGCCGGGGCGTCTACAACGGGGCGGGCCTGCCGGACCTGAGCCAGTGGCAGTTCGGGTCCGGTGGGGCCGGCGCGGGTAAAGCGCTCTGGCACAACATCGCCTCCCACCGGTTCGTCAACCTGCCCTGATCACGGCGGCACCTTCGGCGGTACGGGGCGTGCGTCCGGCCACGGTCGGGTGCACGCCCCTCCGCCCTGGAACCGGGCCTGGCCGCCCGGCAACCAGGAGGGGCCCGGGTCGCCGGGCGATCAGGACGGGACCGGGCCGCGCTCCTCGGACCACTGCCGGACGGACCGCACGATGTCCTGGCCGATCCGCTCCAGCAGCGCGGACGCGTCGTCCATCCGGGCGCCCGCGGGGGTGGCGGGTCCGAGCAGCTCGGCGCCGTGGCGGGTGATCCCGGCGAGCATCGCGTTGCGTTCGGCGCTGGCCAGCAGCGCGCGGTACCAGATGTCGCCGTCGATGACGTAGCGCTCTCGGCGCTGCCGGTCGTCGCGTTCACGGCGGACCAGCGCCTGCCCCTCCAGGTAGCCGATCGCTTTGGAGACGGCGGCCGGGCTGACCCGCAGCCGCCGCACCAGGTCACCGGAGGTGAGACTGCCCTCGTCGGTGACGTAGAGACAGCCGAGCACCCGGGCCGCCATCCGGGGCATGCCGATGTGCACCAACAACTCGGCCAGCCGGTCGGCGAATTCGCCGACGGCGGCCGGGTCCCGGTCGACGCCGCCGGGGGCCGGGGCGGTCGGGCGCGGGGCAGGCACGGTACGGCTGCGGCGCGAGCGCTGGACGGTCGCACGCTGGGCGCGCTCGGCCTGGTAGCCGGACGGGCCGCCGTTGCGGGCGATCTCGCGGGTGACGGTCGAGGTCGGCCGGCCGAGGCCGCGGGCGATCTCGCCGTAGCCGAGCCCCTCGGCCAGGCCGGTGGCGATCCGGCGGCGGTCCTGCTGGGTCAGTCGGCCTCCGGGCATCCGTCCCCGTCTCCTCGTTCTCTCGGGTTCCCCGCGCGGGGTTCCTCGCTCAGGGGTCCTCGCGCGGGCTCCTCGCGCGGGCTCCTCGCGATGTCAGGAGAGTATCCGCCCGATACTCACGTTGTTGCAATGGGTACGCAGGGGTGTTGCATTCACAGGCAGTCCCATTGCAAGGAAATCCGTCAACTGAGCTGTGGTGATGCGAAAGCGGCCGAGGATTTGATGTTGACGACCTCGTGAATTCACGGGAGCGTTCTCTCCGCCGACGGGAAACACCACCGAGGGGGAACACATCATGAGGACCACCACCCGCGCCGCTGTCACCGCCCTGCTCGCCGGGGCCGTGCTCGCGGCCACCGTCGCCACCGCCGCGCCGGTGTTCGCCGACCAGACCGCGGGGCAGGCCGGACAGGCCGGGCAGGCCGGGCAGGCCTGGCAGCGGGAGCGCCACCCGGGTGTGCAGGCCGTGCTCGACCAGGGCGTGACGACCGGTGGGCTCCCCGGCGCCGTCGCCGAGGTGCGGGACGGGCGCCACCGCTGGTTCGGCGGCGCGGGCGTCGCCGACCTCACCACCGGGCGGCCCCGCCAGGAACAGGACCGGTTCCGGATCGGCAGCACCACCAAGACCTTCGTCTCCACCGTCGTGCTCCAGCTCGCCGCCGAGGGCCGGCTGAGCCTGGACGACAGCGTGGAGCACTGGCTGCCCGGCGTCCTCGACGCCCCCGGCTACCAGCCCGACCGGATCACCGTCCGGCAGCTGCTCAACCACACCAGCGGGGTCCCCAACTTCGCCATGGACGACGAGATCGGGAAGGAGTTCTGGCACGAGCCCTTCCTGCAGCACCGCTTCGACGACTTCACCCCCGAGCGGCTCGTCGGCATCGCCCGCGCCCACCGGCCCGACTTCGCCCCCGGCACCGGCTGGACGTACTCCGACACCAACTACGTCCTCGCCGGGATGATCGTCGAACGGGCCTCCGGCAGCGCCCTGGCCCAGCAGATCCGCCGGCGCATCACGACCCCGCTCGGCCTCACCGACACCTACGAGCCCGCCTCCGACGACATCACCATCCACGGGCCCCACGGGCGGGAATACTCCCACCTCGGATACACCGACCCGAACACCGCGGACTACGACGTGACCGAGCTGAGCCCGTCCTGGGGCTGGGCTTCCGGCGACATGATCTCCACCACCCGCGACCTCGACACCTTCTTCGCCGCCCTGCTGGGCGGACGCCTGCTGCCGCCGGCCCAGCAACGGGAGATGTTCACGATGGTCCGGACACCGGCGGACAAGTGGATCAAGGACACCGCCTACGGCCTGGGCGTCAGCTCCGTCGACCTGCCCTGCACCACCGTCTGGGGCATGGGCGGCGCCATCAACGGCTCGTGGACCTACACCTACGGCAGCCGGGACGGCCGCCACCTGCTCTCCACCAACGTCAACGGGGACTGGCTGAACGGCGGCAGCGGGCCGATCGACCTGTTCACCGCCGAGCTGAAGGCGGAGTTCTGCCCGGGCTCCTGATCCATCGGCCGGCTGGAAGACCACCGAAAGCCTTCTCGGGTTCCGGCACGCCCCGACCGCTACTGGTCGACGGTGAAGACCACCGCCAGGCCCTCCGCCGCCGCCATCCGGTAGAACTCCCGCAGGTCGGGGAAGAACGCCTGGGTGTAGTCGAGGTCCTGCTCGCCGCGCTCGCCGTCGTAGTCCTCGAACTCCAGCTCCGCGTACCGCCGCCGCAGCCACGCCCCGTCCAGCGGGGCGAGCGCCTCGGCCACCGCCCGGACCTGTCCCGGGTCCAGGTAGCAGACCACGTAGTCCTCGCCCTCGTGCAGCGGCTGTCCGCCGAGGATCGCGTGCGACAGCGGGACGTGCCCGTTGTCGTCGTGCAGCCGGCCGTCCGTCAGGCACCGGTGCAGCGCGTCCCACGCCTTGTCCAGCTCACACACCCACGGCAGGTCCCAGGCCTCCTCGATCTCCCCCACCACCTCCCGCACCCGCTCGTCTCCCCCGCCCGCCAGCAACCGCGCCGACTGCTCCGGCGTCAACGCGAACAGCACTCCCAGACACGCCATCACGGCACCTCCTCTCCGCCTCACATCCAACCGCACGCCACTGACAACCGCCCTCCGGACGTCGCGTGGGCGGGCCTGGTGGTCGTCGTCGGTCAGTGCGTGGAGGCCGAGGCGTCCCAGGGCGGTGCGGAGTGGCCGGGTGGTGAGGTGGCCGGCGAGGCCTGCCCGAGCAGGCAGGCTCGGGCGTCGTCCAGAGCCGAAGCGGCATGGCGCAGGTGGTGGTTGACCACCGGAAGGAGGGTGCCGCGCAGGCCGTCGGCGGCGTGCAGGGCGCCGGCGGCCAGGTCCAGGAAGTCACCGGCGCGGTGTACCGCCGGGCCCAGGTCACTGGCGCGGTACTCCCCGGCCAAATCCCCGGCCACACGGGAGAGTTCGCCGACACCGGGGTCCTCCACCGGTTCGGCGCCGAAGAACTCCAACCCGTACGCCAGTCCCGCCAACCTGACCGTACGGCGCGCTTCCCACCATGTACTCACACCGCGATCATCCACCACAACACGGCCCGACAGGTCCGAAACGAACCAACTCCCCTACTCCGACGGAAGTCCGGGCCCGCCCGAAGGGGGAAGAGCAGCAGGCCGAACGGTGCGGAAGGGCGGCGGATCCGCGGACGCGGGCGCGGGCGCGGCGCGCCTCGGAGCGGACCACCGCGGCCGGCGCCGGTCGGGGCGTCCGCCGTCCTCAGACCGGGAGCCAGAGCAGGGCCGCGCCCGTGAGCGCCGCCGCCGCGGTGAGGACGAGGACCGCGACCGTGCAGCCCGTGTTCTCCCGCCAGGACTTCCGTGTGGCGTCCAGGTCCGGCGTGAACACGGCGGGATCCTCGGGCGAGTAGTGGACCGTGAGCTCCTGTCCGCGCCCGACGGCGGAGTCGGCGAGCCCCGGCGGGTAGTAGGCGGTGACGTCCACGCCCTGATGGGTGGTGAAGGCGACGACGGGCGTCCGGCTGGTTTGGAGGTCGCCGTCCGCGTCGCGCGAGACGGTCGTCAGGACGGCGACGACCCGGCCCGCCACGGGCTGCACGGCGGTGAGCCCGGCGAGCCGCTCCCGGCCGCGGTCCCGTTCCCCGGGCAGGGCGAACGCGGCGGCGACGGCGACCGGCCCGCCCACCGCGACCAGGGCCCACGGCCAGCCCCAGTGGACCGAGGCGAGGGCCACCAGGCCGGCGTAGACCATGAACAGCGCGCTGTTCGGCAGAGTGAGCCCCCGCCGACCCGCCTGGAGGTCGCCGGTGAACCGGAACGCATGTGCCCGCCCGGGCGGGTAGCGCACCCCGACCTCCCGGCCCACCCAGGCCGCGGTGATCCGGTCACCGCAGTCACCGTCGTTGGTGACGGTGAACTCCTCGCCGGTGGACGGGTCCCGGAAGCCGACGACCACATCTATCCCGTCCGCCGCGGAACCGCCGTCCCGGGGTCGGCGAACCCGTTCGATCCGCCCCGTCGTCCGGACCGTCCGCTGCGCCGTGGTCACTCCGGCCAGCGACCGGCCGTACCCGGCCAGCGCGAGGAAGCCGAACACCCCGCACCACAGCGCCAGGACCCCGTCCCAAACACCCATCTGCCGTCCGCTCCTGTCCGTCGCCCGTGGTCCGTTGCCCATGGTCCGTCGCCCGTGCTCCGTTGCCCGCGCGCCGTCGCCCGTGGTCAGTGCGGCGAGGTGCGCCGCAGTTCCCTGCCGTGGTCGTCCGTCTCCAGCACGGCGGTGCCCTCGGGACCGGTGACGCTGACCGCGATGGTGACGGTCCCGGTGAGCCGGGTGACGGTGACGCCCCAGGTCTGCGGGGTGTGCACGCCGAGGGTCGTCCTGGCCTCCTCGACCAGGGCGGGGAACCGTTCGAAGGGCAGCGCCGTCGCGTCGAACCCGTGGTCCGCCGTGCCGGCGGTGGCGTACGCCACCGTCAGCATCCCCTCCCGCACGTGCAGGACCATCACCGGCCCGGCCTCACCGTCCTTCGTCAACGAGGCGACGGAGCGCCGCAGTTCGTCGCCCTGGAGGAAGGACCTGCCGGGGCCGAGCAGGATGGTGCCGGACCCGTTGGCCACCACCGTGGTCGACCCCGAGGAGGTCGACCAGGAGGTGGGCGACGGCACCGGGCCCTGCGGGCGGGCAGCCTGCGGCCCGAACAGGTCCGCGCGGAACGCGAGGACGACGGCCGCGGCGGCGAGCAGCAGACCGAGGAACCCGAGGAACCCGGCGCCGGCGCCCTTGGGGGGCTCGGTCACGTCGGCGGCGCCGGGCACGGAGTCGATCCGCGCGCCCCGGGCCCGTTCCTCCCACACCGGGGTGGGCCGCTTCACGATCCGCGCCCGCCACGGCCGGCCCGGCGGGTACCGGACGACCAGGACGCCGCCCGGGCGGTAGTCGGGGAGGTCGACGACGTTGATCTCCTGGGTGAACGCGACCCGGAACGCGGGCTGTCCGTCCGGTACGACGGTGAGCTCGAACCGCACCGGCACATCACTCGTCGGAACCTGCGCGGGATCCAGGGCCTCCACCAGCGCCAGTGCCGTCCACGGGGCGTCGGCCCCCTCCCGCTCCCGTCGCCACCGGGCGGCGAGGAGGAGCAGCAGGCCGTAGGCGGGGAGCGCGATCAGAGCGGCGGCGATCAGCGGCCGGTCGGCGACAATGCCGACGACCAGTGCGGCAAGCGATCCTCCCGACACGACGCCCGTCAGGAAACCGCGGGCGAGGGCGACCGGCGGGTTGCGCCTGGGCGGCACACCGGGGGTGATCGTCATACCGGTGATTGTGCCGGGTCGAGGTGGCGGCCGACAGACCGAACGCCGACTTGTCACCGGTGACCCCTTGTCCGTCGCGGCCATGACCGCGCGGGCGGCGGGAACCTCCGCCGGCCTCCCCCGCGCACCGACCGGTCGGCGCTCCTCGCCCCGGCCGCGCCGCCCCGGCCTCGCCCGGGCCTCGGCAATCACGACTCCGGAGCGCCGGCGAAACGCCCACCGCGCCTTCCCTGCACGGGATTTGGTTTCTCGCACGGCCCGCCGCAACCGGCTGGGCAGGGGCTCCGCAGCCCGTTGCGCACCGCGGCGCACCCCTGCCATCCTGAGGAAGGAACCGGCCTTCGGGAGGGCAGAGCACAGCGATGGGCGACCAGCGCGCAGACGACCGACCCGGGCCGCGGCGCCCCTGCCCCGCGGCCCGGGGCCCCGAGGTGGCCCGGCCGTCTCACGGACGTGTCCGGTGAGCGCGATCCTGGACACGGCGGACTTCCCGTCCACCGCCCGCCAGGAGGCGGTCCGGCACGCGATCTGGGAGTCCGTCGTACGGATCGAGATCGACCACCGCCCGCCGCCGCAGGACATCTCGGTCAGGGTCAGGCTCGACACGGCCGGCTGCATCACCGTCTGCTCGGGACGGGCGACCGGCATGACGATCCGGCGCACCCGGCGGCTGGCGAGGGAGGACGGCGAGCCGCACGTCTTCCTGGGCCTCCAGCTGACGGGCACCAGCACGGTGGCGCAGAACGGCCGCCAAGCCGTCCTGAAACGGGGGGAGTTCGCGCTCTACGACACCTCCCTCCCGTACACCCTCGGCTTCGACGCCGGCGTCGACCACCACTTCCTGCGCTTCCCCCGGGCCGCGCTCGCGCTGCCCGAGCGGTCGCTGCGGGAGCTGACAGCCGTCACGTTCGGCGCCGAGAGCCCCGTCTCGGCGCTCGCCTTCGCCTACTTCTCCCAACTGGCCGTCACCGACGGACTCCACCAGGACCGCTACGCCCTGGCCGTGGCGGGGCCCAGCCTCGACCTGCTGCGCGCCGCCGTCGCCTCCCGGCTCGGCGACGCGCCCTGGGCGAGGGAGTCACTGGAGGCGACACTCGGCCTGCGGATCCTGCGGTACATGCGCTCACACCTGCGCGACCACGACCTGTCAGCCGCGCGGATCGCCGCCGAGCACGGCATCTCGGTGCGCCATCTCTACGCCGTGCTCGCCCGCTCGGGAATCACCCCGGGCAGCTGGATCCGCTCGAACCGCCTGGAGGAATGCCGACGGGAACTGGCCGACCCGGGCACGCGGCACCGGACGGTCGCCGCGATCGGACGCGGCTGGGGCTTCGTGGACGCCACCCACTTCAGCAAAGCCTTCAAACGGGCGTACGGCCTCTCCCCACGCGCCTGGCGCGACCTCCACCGCGAGCGGGGGTAGGACGCTGCCCCCGGAGCGGGTGGCGACGGCCACCCGAGAGGGGCGCGGGGGCGGCCACCCGGCGCGAGGAAGGGCGGGAGCGGCCACGGGTGCGTCCGGAGACCGGAACCGCACCACCGGCCCCGGCCGGGGGGGTGCGAGGCGCTGTCGTCGAGGGTGACCCGGCCCGCGTCGACGAGGTCCACGAGCGCTGCCGGCTGCGCAACGTCGTTGCGGGCCGCCATGGTGACGTCGACGTAGACCCGGGCGCCGTCGGGGCCGACGGCGAGCCCGTACGGGGCGGTGCCGGCCCCCGGACCGAGCCCAGGTCGACGGCGGGGCCGGTACGGGACGGGTCGACGAAGGCCCACCTCCACATCACCACGACCGGGGCGTGGATCGAACGTGCCGGTCTCCGGTGTGACACTGCCGACGGGCGACCCGAAATCGCATGCGGTCCCCGCCCGATCGTGCTGGGATCGACCACCATGAGCGATCACCTTCCCGATGAAGCCGACCTGATGGACAGGATGGAAAGGAACCTGGCGGAGCACGCCTGTCACCTGCACCGGAGCATGACCGGTGCGACTGTTCGACAGGACTGTGGGAGACCCGGGACCTCTCACGACTGACACGTCACGACAACAGGTCACGTCGACGGCCCTTCGCCGGGCCGCCGAAACGCCCCACGGGGTTCCTGACCGCTCACAGAGAACGGCTCGTCGAATGAAGAAGGACACCAGCACGCCGGCGGACGGCCCTCTGCTGCAACTCGCCGATGTCACACAGGTGTACGGCGATCGCACCGTGCTCGACCGGGTGTCACTCCGGATCCACCGGGGCGAGTGCGTCTCCCTGGTCGGAGAGAACGGATCCGGCAAGAGCACCCTGCTCCGCATAGCCGTCGGCCGGGAGAGGCCCTCCCGGGGATCGGTGTCCTTCGACGGACACCGCATCCACGAGGATTCCATGGCCGTGCGCAGGGGTGTGGCGTCGGTGATGGATCCGGGCGCCTTCTATCCGGACCTCACGGTGCGGGAACACCTGCGCCTCGTGGCGCTGTCGCACGGCATGGGCGCCGGCGCGGACGCCGCGGTCGACCGGGTTCTGGAAACGCTCCGGCTGACGGCGCAGTCCGAGCAGTTCCCCTCCGCGCTGTCCTCCGGCCAGACGCAGGCGCTGCTCCTGGCCACCGCGTTCATCAGGCCGCACGACCTCCTCGTCCTCGACGAGCCCGAACAGCGGCTCGACGCCCACGCGCGAACCGCCCTCGCCCGGATGATCGCGGACCATCGCGACAGCGGGGTGGCAGTCCTCATGGCGACCCATCACCGGGCGCTGAACGAGGTCGCCGACCAGGTCGTCGACCTCGACTCGCGAGCGGCGCGCCCGGACCTTCCCGGCCCGGCGCGGGGGGAGCGATGAGCAGGTCGGGTGGCGACTTGACGTCCATGACGGGAACGAGGGGAACCAGGGGCACGAGGGGACGACAGCCGGCCGACGTGTCCGGGGACAGCACCGCGGACACGCTGGCGTTCCTGCGTGCAGCCCGAAGGGGATCGCGGGAGAAGCGGCGCACGAGCGCGTGGTTCATCGGCTACACGGTCCTCCTGCTGGGCGGATGCTGGGGCATACCCGCTCTGATCACCTGGTCGCGTTCGACCGGGATGAACCAGCCCTCCGTACGGATCGGGGCGCAGACGTCCGCGACGCTCCTGGCGCTGCTACCGGCGTTGGCGATCCTCGCCCTGCTGCTCACCGCCCGGGGGGCCATGTGGCGGGGACCGGTCCTCCTGGACCGGGCCACCGCGAACCTCCTGCTGCCGTCGGCCGTCGATCGGCGAGCCCTGCTCATGCCCAGGCTGCGGTCCTCGGCGGCTCTGACCGCCGTGGTGAGCGGCCTCGCGGGCATCGTCGCGGGCTTCCTGCTGCAGGACCTCACCCCACGGCCATGGGGGCTGCCGGCCGTGGCCGGCGCGTGGACGGCCGTCTCGGTGGCTCTGACATCGAGCGCGATCGGCGTGCTGGTCGAGCGTCATGACCGGTGGCTGTCCCGGTACGGCCGCAGGGTCTTCTCCGCGGGATGGCTCCTCGCCGCGGTCGCGGCCGTCGGCGTCTGGACGGCGTACACGCAGGGCAGGACGGGCCGGCTGCAAGACCTCCTCCTCTGGTCGGGCCCGTGGGGGTGGGCGTCCCAGCCGCTCCTGTGGGCGCTGGGCGTCATGGGCCCGGCGGGCTCCGTCGGCACGGCGCTCTCGGTGGGCACACCGGTGGTCGCCCTCGCCCTCGCGCGGCGGGAGCTGCCGATGATCCCGCAGTCCGCGCTCCGGCTCCGCGCGACCGTGGCGGCGCGGATCAACGACTCCGTCCTCATGCTCGACCTGCGCCGGGCCCGTTCCGGAGTGCCGCGGCTGGGGGAACGACGGGCCACGCCCCTGCTCCGCCTCCCCACCCCGCGCCACAGGCTGCTGATGGTGCCGTGGCGGGACCTCACCTGTCTGCTACGCGATCCTCGCCGCCTGGGATGGGCAGTGGTCTGGAGCGCGCTCGCGGTGCTGCTGACCGCGGCG
This sequence comes from Kitasatospora sp. NPDC056651, assembly GCF_042792155.1. NCBI lineage: Bacteria > Bacillati > Actinomycetota > Actinomycetes > Kitasatosporales > Streptomycetaceae > Kitasatospora > Kitasatospora sp. NPDC056651. Next base: position 12,904 of record NZ_JBHTWX010000030.1, read on the forward strand.
GCCCCCACCCTCACCTCGACCGAGCAGCAGGTCGCCATCGTGCTCTCCATGGCCGCCGAGTACCTGGCGGCCGCCCAACTCACCGAGTCCGCACGGCTGGAGAGCGACGACCCGGGTCGCTCGACGAACCTGCCCTGGACGTTCACGTCGCTGGCCGTCCAGCACTCGATCGTGGCAGGGGGCCTCCTGCTCGCGATCACCGGGGGCGGCGCGGCGGTGTGCGCGCTCGTCGGCGGCGAGACGGCGGGCCTCCTGCCGCTCCTGGCGTCCGTGCCGGCACTCGTCGCGGCCGCCCTGGTCAGCTCCTACCGCGGCGTCATGCCCATGCACCTGACGATCGGCGTCAACACCCCCATGGGGAACACCGGGCCCTGGCAGGCGGCGGTCTGGTACCTGCGCGGCCCACTGGCGGCCGTCGCCCTCCTGTTCCCCGTCGCGCTGTCGGCGGCCCGGGGCCACGCGTACGGGCCGGCACAGCTCGCCTGGGCCCTGGCGGTCGCTGCGGCGGGCCTGTGGTGGGTCCGCCACACGGCTCGCCGGCTCCACGGTGCGTAGCGGCACACCCGCGTCGGACGACTGCCACCGGGCGACTCGCCCGGGCGGCAGGACTCAGGCCTGGTCATCCGCCTCGTCCAGGGTGAGCCGCCCCCGGAGCAAGGTGCGCACCCCGCCGCCGACGCTCGCGAGCAGACCTCGACCAGCGTGCCCGCGGACTTTCACCCGCATGCGGGACAAGCCGAGCTCGGCCGTGCCCTGGACGATGTCGAACGCCAGGGACTCCGCGGGCCGCCCCTGGTCCGCAAGCCATCCCGCCACGGCCAGCGCGGCCGATCCGGTGGCCGGGTCCTCCGCGCACACCGGCTCGGGAACGAAGACCCGCGAACGGACTTCAGGCAGTCGCGGGACGAACACCGCCACCCCGAAGACGTCGGCCAGTCCGGGGACCCGCTCGGCGAGCGCCGCGACCTCGAGCGGCAGGGCTCGGGCAGATCGAAGATCGGCGTCACTCACCGGGAGGCAGACGAACCCGAGTCCGGCCGATGCCGATCGCACCGGCCCCACGGCCGCATCCGAAGCGAGCCCGACTGCTTCGCACACGAGGTCCGGCACGACGGGCGGACCGACCTGGCAGGGCCGTTCCTCCAGAACCGCGCTGTCCGCTCCCGGTCCCACCCGCGCGCGGACGATCCCGCCGCGCGTGCGCATCGCCACCCAGCCAGGGGCGGCCAGACCCCGCCGCACCGCCACGGCGGCCGCTCCCACCAGCGGATGACCCGCGAAGCCCAGCTCCACATAGGGAGTGAAGATCCGCACCTCCACCTCCCCGCCCTGACCGCCGCGCAGGAAGACGGTCTCCGGCATGGCCAGGCGGGCGGCAAGACGCTGCATCAGCGCATCGTCACACCCGCCATCACACATGACCACGCCGAGCGGCCCCCCGGTCAGGGGCCCGCTTCCGAACACCTCGACCAGCTCAAACTCCATGCCCACCCTCACCAGATCCGTTCCAAGCCTCGGCGACGTGGCTCGTCATGTGCGGTTTCCTTCCGAACAACTCGGTTGTCATCGGCCGGGCCCTTGCCCGTGCCTGTCTTGGCCCTCGTCGGCGCCGGCGGACATGCCGATCACCGGGCCGGCGGGGTCAGTTCGCGCAGGACGGCCGAGGCGAGTGCCGCGTCCACGGCGCCGACGCCCGTGAGGTCCGCGACCGTGATCGCCCCGTCCGGCCGGTCGACGGGCCCTTCGAGCAGAAGACCGACGGGTGTGTCGCCGGTCTCGGCGGTGGAGCCGGCGCGCACCGCGTGGCCGAAGTCGCCGTGGTCCAGACACTGCTGGTGGTCGTCCGTCGCGATCAGTGCCGCGCGGGCGAACAGCGCCGCCGGCAGTTCGTTCTTGTGCGGCATGTCCGTGCCGATGCCGGTGACGTGTGCGCCGGCGCGGACGTGACGGGCTTGCAGGACCGGGACCGTGGCGGGCGTGGTCGTGATGACCATGTCGGCTGCGGCCGCTTCGTACGCCGAGGCGGGCCGGGCGTGATGGCCGAGCGCGGTGAGCGTCTCGCACAGCGCCCGGGCCCTGTCCTTGCTGCGGCCGTGGACGAGCACCGTGTCGATCCGGCGGAGCCTGGCCAGCCACTCGACCTGGAGGCGGGCCTGTTCTCCGGTGCCGAAGACAGCCACGGTGGCCGCGCCGGGTCGGGCCAGGGCATGGGTGACCAGGGCGCCCGCAGCCGCGGTGCGCCAGGCGGTGAGCAGGCCCCGGTCGTCGAGGATCGCACGGATCTGGCCGGTGCTCGTGCTGATGACACAGACCAGGCCGTGGTTGGTGGGCAGCCCGGCAGCGCTGTTGCGGTAGAAGCCGGCGGCGATCTTGACCGTGAATTCGGGCGTGCCGGTGACCCAGCCGGCCTTGACGTGGCAGTCACCGTCGGCGTCGGGGAACCGCAGGTGCAGCGGTGTCGGTACGGCGGTGCGACCGTGGGCGTGGGCGATCAGCGCGTCGCGGACGGCGGTGAAGACCACGTCCGGAGTGACGGCACGCTCGATCTCGACGGCACCGAGGACGGGCGGGGTCATCGGCCCTCCCGCTGCCACGGGGCGACGGCGGACAGAGCGCCGGCCGGGCCACGAAAGACCGCGTTGACCGGTGACAGGCGCCGGCCGGCCGCGAGCAGCTTCTCGTGGGGACCGAACAGATCCTGCGCCGGCCGATCGAGCTCGTCCGGCTCGCCCGGGAACGACTGGTCACCCGGGCCGCGCGAAGTCATCGGACTCCGGATCGCCGAGATCCGGTCGGTGCCCGGGCCGTGCGGCACCACCTCGGCGTACGGACCGGGCAGCAGCGCGACAGCCTGACCCGCCGGCGCCCACGTTCGCGCCCGCGGATCCGTGCCTTCATCGACGAATCCCATGATCTGGACTATATATCCAATCTGGACTAAGCATCCAAGTCGGAGCCTCAACCGCTCCTCGGCCGCCGCCGCGCGCTGGGCCTCGGTGGGCGACGGGGCCGACAGCCCGGCGCGTGCCGACGCACAGACCCGACCCGCCCCGGGACGACGGTGGCTGCCCGTCTCGGGCGCGGCCCCGGAGCGGAGTCGGTGCGGGCCTACGCCGCGCAGGTGCGGTCGCGGGCGGGGAGGCGGCCGTCGGCGAGGTAGGCGTTGACGGCGGTGTCGATGCAGGAGTTGCCGTGGACGCCGTAGTTGGCGTGCTGGTTGGCGCCCGCGAGGGTGAGCAGGCGGGAGCTGGGCAGGCGGCCGTGCAGGGCGACGCTTCCGGTGTAGGGGACGCGGGGATCGCCGGTGGAGGCGACGATCAGGGCCGGGGTGTCGCGGCGGACCCGGACGGGGGCCTCGCGGGGGCCGTCCCAGAAGGCGCAGGGGGTGATGCTCTCGGCCAGCGGGGCGAACAACGGGTGGGCGGCGCGGGTGCGTTCGATGTCGCGCCAGTACGTCTCGAAGTCGCGCGGGGCGGGTACGTCACCGCACAGGATCGCGGTCTGGGCGCTGGCGGTGGCGGAGCCGGCGGGGGTGAACACCGAGCGCAGGAGGCCGGTGAAGGCGGGCGGCAGGGAGGTGGGACGGCCCTGGGCGGCCTGGGCGAGCAGGGACATCTGCTCGGCCAGGGAGGCGCGCGCCGGGTCGGTGTCGTCGGCCATCCCCGTGAAGAGCAGGGCGGGGACCTGGCTGTCGTCGAGGCGGAACGTGTCGGGGGCGGTGCCGACGGTGAGCGGTTCGCGGGAGGAGGCGGCGATGACGCCGTCGAGGGTGGCGCGCACCTGCTCGCGGGTGCGGCCGAGCCCGTAGGTGCTGTCGCGGGTGGCCGTCCAGTCGGCCCAGTCGTCGTACGCCTTCTCGTTCTCCGCCTCGGTGCCCTTCATGAGGCGGGGGCTGTAGCGGTCGGGGTCCAGGGCGCTGTCGAGGACCACCCGGTCGTAGCGGGTGGGGAACATCTGGGTGTAGGCCGTGCCCAGGTAGGTGCCGTAGGAGTAGCCCAGGTAGGAGATCCGCCGTTCGCCGAGCACGCTCCGCACGACGTCGATGTCGCGGGCGGTGTTGCGCGTCGTGACGTGCGGCAGGACCTCGGCGTTGGTGGCCCGGCAGCGGTCCGCGACGTCCCGGGCCCGGGCCACCTGGCGCTCGAAGCCGGCCCGGTCGGGGCCGGCCGACAGCAGGCCCGGCCCGGAGGACAGGCCGCAGTCCAGGGGCGTGCTGCGGCCGGTGAAACGCGGGTCCATCCCGATCACGTCGTAGCGGGCACCGGTCTCCTTCATCACGGGGCGCACGGTGAGCCCGATACCGAGGCCGGGACCGCCCGGGCCTCCGGGGTTGACCAGGAGGGAGCCGATGCGCCGGCGGGTGTCGGTGGCCTTCAGCCGGGATATGGCGACGGTGATGGTCCTGCCGCCGGGGTCGCCGTAGTCGAGCGGCACGGTCACGTCCGCGCACCGCGCGCCCGCGGCGTCGAGGGCTCCGCCAGCCGTGTCGTCCGCGCCCTGGGCGCAGCCGTGCCAGTGCGGGCGCTGCTGGTAGTAGCGGCCGAGCCCGGCGGCGGGGGCCGCGTCGGCGAGGGCCGCGTCGGCGAGGGCGGCGTCGGCGGGCGCCGCGGCGAGGGCGGCGGGTGCGGCGGCCAGGCAGGTGGTGAGGCCGGCGGCGAGGACGAGTGCCGCGGCCGCGGCGCGCCGGACGGCGGTGCCGGTGGTGGTCATGCTGTCTTCTCCCGAGGGGTGACGGACACGTCCGGCCCGGAGGACGCCCGGGCCGTGCCGGTCGAGCCTCTCAACGGGCGCCACTCGAAGACATCGCTGTACAGCACGAACTGGCGGTACGTCAGGCGCAGCAGGGCCAGCCGTCGACCTACGCCCGGCGCACCACGCGCCCGTGTCCGGTCTCGGTGCGGACGCAGTACCGGGCCGGGTAGGGCCGCGCTCCGGCCCGTCCGGAGCCTCGAAGGACGCGAACGCCCGGACGAACGATCAGGTGACGACGGACTCCGGCGACTTGGCGCGCCGTAGCCGGCGCGATCGTGCCGCGGCAGCCACGTGGTCCGCCCAGTCCTTGTGCGGTCGTCGATGGTCGGCAGGTTCACCGCCCGGCCGCATTTCCGGCCGACCTGTCGCGACGGACGGGCCATGCGGAATGATCGGCGCATGGAACGAGTGATCGATCTTGACCAAGCCGTCCTTGAGGTAGGACGACGGAGGGGTCGCTGGGAGGATGCCGGGCTGACGGTCGCACCCGTCACATGGCGCGACGGAGAGCAGACGTGGCCGCAGCAGCTCTACCTGGAACGGAGCGTCGTGGTGGACCCGGACTCCTTCGGCGTCGTCCTCACCGGCATGGGGGGCGGACTGTACGTCGTGCTGTACCGCGGCGGTTGGACCGATGTGGACTACTTTGTGGGCATAGACGATGCCGGCGCCCTCCCGACGACCGGTATCGACTCGGCGGCGGCGTTCGGCGACCAGCTCGACACCTGCGTGTCCAGGGTCTTCGGCCCCCTCCCCGGTGTCGCCGAGTGAACCCGTCGTTCAGCGGCTGACTTCCGGCGAACCAGCCGCTGGGGGCCTCGCCGTGCGACGGATCGGGGCCCGGGCCGCAGGTACCGGCGGGGCGGCTGCGACAATTCGGATCATGACAGCCGACTGGAACAGAGACGGCGTGGCCTTCCGGCGCGCCGCCGGTGAGCACACGCACGAGGTGCTGGGCGTACTCGACGAGGCTGCGGCCTGGCTCGGCACGAAGGGCGTCCGCCAGTGGCCGGCGCGTTTCGGCGCGGACTGGATCGAGGGCGCGATCGCCCGCGGCGAGACCTGGCTGGTGGACGTCGACGGCGAGCCCGCGGGCACGTTCACCCTGGACTGGGCCGACCCGATGTGGGCGGAGCTCGGCGACACCGCCGGGTACGTCCACCGGCTCGCGGTGCGGCGCCGGGTGCCGGGGCTCGGCGCGGTGATCCTGGACCGGGCCCGTGAGGCGGCCCGGGAGCGGGGCGTCGAGGCACTGCGCCTGGACTGCGTCCGGCACAACGAGCGGCTGCGGGCGTACTACGAGGGCCGGGGGTTCGTGCACCGGGGGGACGTGCCGGTGGAGGGCCCGCCCGGGGATCGGCCGGAGGACGTCCGCCCGGCGGTCTGGCTCAGCCGCTACGAACTGGCCCTGCCGCCCAGGACGTGACTCCGGCGCCGTCGGCATTCGAGGCAGTCCTCGCCCTCATCCTGAACGGCCTGGCGCAGCGTGTCGGGGTGCGGTGAGTCGGCTGGTTCCCCTGGGCGGGCGCCGGACAGCCGGGAGATCCACTGGGCGGGTGCGGGGCCACCCCGAGGAGGGGCGTCCGAGGCGCGGTGAGGCCGGGGCGGGGCTGCCGGGTGTGGGCGGGTCAGTCCCCCTGGGACCAGGCGGCGATCGGCAGTGACAGGTAGACGCCGAAGTCGGCGAGTCCGGTCGCGGCGTGGATGTTCGCGTGAAGCGTGTCCACGCGCTCCTGGCGGTTGGCCGCCCTGCTGGCGAACCACTTCGACTTGATCTCGATCACCACGGGCAGCCCGCTGCGGTCCAGCGGGCCCAGCGGCCGGAAGCGGAGCTCGACGTCCCCGGGCTGCAAGTCGCCGTCATACGGCTCCTCGGGGCACTCCACGGCCAGGGACACCAGATGCGGCAGTACCGAACCCAGTGCCCGCAGGGAGGGCTCGGGCACAGTGGGCGCATAGGTCACGTCGACGAGCGGCATACCCGAAACCCTAGACGAAGGCCCGGGGGTGGCGGGGCGGCCGGGCGGACTCGCCCAGCCGGCGGCCCGGTCCGGGAGGTCACCGGCCGCCGTCGCGCAGCAGGAGCAGGTCGCGTCCGCGGGCGAGGGCGCCGTCGGCCCACGGCGGCAGACACTCCTCCAGCAGCCGGACGGCCTCCTCCAGGTCGTCCCCGTGCCAGTCGCCCCCGCCCGGCCAGTCCTCCGCCCGGTCGGCGTCGAAGAGCAGCAACTCCTCGCAGACCGTGTCGAGTTCACCTTTCGTGACGAGTACCGGGAAGGGCCATGGCCGCGACCGGCCGGACGCCTCACGCCACGGGAACGTCCAGCCGAGCTGCCACCGGCCGGCCAGAGCGGGCAGGCCCCAGGCCCGCAGCGGCCCGTCGAGACCGTCCCAGCCGCGACCCGGCAGCACCGCCGCCCCCAGCCGCTCGCCCACGAGCGGGGCGACCAGCTCCAGCAACTCCGTGTAACGCGAGGGCCTGAAGAGGTCCGCACGCCCGTCGACGAGCTCGCGCAGCACGGGCTCCACCGCCGCCGCATCGGCGCACCGCAGCAACTCCTCCCGCCGGCCCGGCTCCCCGATCCGCGCCAGCGCCCGCCGCACGAACTCCTCGTCCCCGCAGCCCGCCAGTGCGAGCAGGGCGTCGCCGTCGACCGCGAACGCCGAAAGATACTGTTCCGCCACAACTTCCAGTGTGGCAGCCGCCCCTGACATCCCCTCCGGCGGCCTCCGCGACCATCCCGCACCTCCCCGACGGCCGGTCCGGGCGCCGCCCGCGCCCCACACCCGATCGGCCGACCCGTACCCGGCCCGACGCTGTGCCCCGGGGAACGACCCTCCGCACCGACCCATCGGACTCCTCCTCGGCCCCTCCACCGGCCAGGCCGTCATCGAACGGACGCGGGCAAGGGGCGGCACCGCCTCGCCGCCGACCCCGGCAGCCGGCCCGGCCCTCGCACCGGGCCCGCCGGTCGCCCGCCCGGCCCGGGGCACGACACCGGCTTCGGCCGTGGGCCATCCGGCACTCGGCATCCCGCGCCCGACATCCGGCATTCGGCCCATCGGACCAATCCTCCAGGGGCGACCTGTGCCCGTCCCTGCCACGGCACCGGCTCGGAATGGCTATGCGCATGGCATGAGAATCACCTGCCGCGCCGCTCTCGGCGTCCCACTGATGACCGCTGCCGCCCTGCTCCTGCCCGTCGGCCCGGCCGCCGCGGCCACCGGCAACCTCTACGTCAACAACGAAGAGGTCTACACGGACCCCTCCGGCTGCTACCCCCTGAAGGACTCCAGCATCGTCGACAACAACACCGACACGGCCACGACCCTCTATTCGGGTCCGGACTGCGACGGAGAGGAGCTCGGCCGCATCATCGCCGGTGACGACGAGATCACCACCGGCGCCCAGAGCCTCTACGTTCCCTGAGTCCCCCACCCGGCCGACTCCCTGCCACCCACACCTGCTCCGGGCTCATCCACGGCCTCGCCGACCTGCGATGCGCCCGGCGCCGGTCGTGAAAGGGCGCCGGCCGTGAGCCGGCCTCGGGTCCCTACAGCTGGCTCAGGATCGTCGGGTCCGTGATCCTGGAGTCGTCGGCCAGCAGCACGGCCTTGCTGAGGATCACCGCCGTCATGCGGTCGCCCTCGAAGGGCAGGTACCCGACCTGCGGGGCGGCCGGGTCGGCCTTGGGGACGATGCACAGGTACTGGTCGTTCGGCGTCATCAGGATGTTCCCCGAGCCGAGGTGGATCCTGTACGTGCGGCGCGATCCCGCCACGTGGAGGAAGCGGCCCTCGATGGTGCAGCGGTCGGCGATCGCCAGCCGGGGGACCAGCCGCTCCAGCAGCGCCCGGCGGGTCTGGGCGTTCTGGCTCAGCTCGCCGAAGCCGTACGAGGTCCAGTACTCGCGGTGGCGGCCCTCGGGCCCGCCGTCCTGCCAGGTCGGGTCGTTGCCGACGCTGGCCACGCCCACGAACAGGTCGACGTCGCGCAGGACCTCGGACAGGACGAGCGGCGGAACGTCGGCGATCGGCAGGGGCTCCACCGGCGCGGCGCCGCCGGACGGCCGCATCCGGTAGTCGCCGCCGTAACAGGCCGCCCGGTTCTGCGGGGTGTCGATCGGTTGACATCCTCTCCGCCCTAAAGGACGGAGATTCCCGCCTGCCTGCCGGTGGTCACCGGGCGGGGCTTCGAGTGGGTTCCTGTTTCTTCGCGCTGTGCCGGGACGAGTCCCGGTCTTACCCGCGCTCCGCAGGCTGACACCGCCAGTCCGGCGGCCTTGGCGACGTTGACCGCCGCGTTGATGTCCCGGTCCAGAACGGTCCCGCAGGCTCTACATGTCCACTCGCGGACGTTGAGGGGCTTGGGGCCGTCCTGGACGCCGCAGGCCGAGCAGACCTGAGACGTGGGCTCGAACCGTCCGACGCGGTGGAACACGCGCCCGTACAGGACAGCCTTGTACTCCAGCGCCCAGCTGCTCGACCAGCGTGCCGGCCCGCCGCTCCCACGCCCGGGTGGGCCTGGCCGCCGTCGCGGTGGTCGCGTGCCGCAGCAGGGCCTTCAGCCCGGGCACGTCCTCGGCCTCCCGCATCGCCCGCTCGGCCCACTCCTCGCCGACGTTGAGGACGGGCTCGGTGAGCCGCTTCGCGAGCGCGCGGACCCGGTCGTCACCGTAGGCGTCCATCGCCGAGCGCCGGAGGACGGCGACGACCTCGGGCGCGAAGGGGCGGCCGTCCTCCAGCTCGGCCTCGGCGAGGGTGATGTAGCGCCGGCCGAACCACAGACTGTGCTGCCGGCCGAGCTCGTCGAGCACCTTCCCGCGCTCCGCCGACCGTCTGCCGGGCCGGTCCGGCAGGGTCCGTTCGATGACGGCGACCAGGCCCAGCACGTTGCCGCGGGCCGCGCCCTCCGTGGGGAGCCGCGCGTCCAGCGCGTCGGCGAGCGCTCCCCTGGCCTCCGCCGGCATCCTGCGCGCCTCGACGAGCACGGCGTCCCACACGCCGGACCACGTCTCGTCGTCACCGGCCGCCAGCCGCACCAGTCCGTCGGCGATCCCCTCCGTCTCCGCCGGGGTGACCGCGCGCCGCCGGAGCAGGTCCATGACGTCGTGGAACTCCACCGTCCTCAGCCCCCCACCAGCGGCACGAGCTTCAGGAACGTGACCTCGGTGCCGAGCACCAGCTCGACCTCCTCCTCCGGGTCGGTGACCTGCCGGTCCCCCACCAGCACGAGGAAGCCGTTGCCCGCGAACGCCGCGGGCGCCAGCCCCCACCCGTCGCTCCGGTGCCCCGCCGTCGTCTCGTCGACGAACATCACGATTCCCATGCCGTGGACAGTACGGGCCCCCTGTGACACCGCCGCCGGAGCTCCCGGGGCCGGACCGTCCACGGTCGGGATCCACCGGGTCACGGATCCGTCCGATCGGCCGCCGGCGCGCGGGCCCGGCGTTCGACGAGGGCCCAACTGGCCTCCCGTGACCGCACCGTGGCCGCCTCGGCCGGGCGGGGCTCGTATCATGCTCCCCAGGGGACGACAGGGCGCGGGGCCGACAGCCGGTCCCGTCCAGCACGAGGGGGCTGACGGTGAACCTGATCGAGAACGGGATCTTCTTCGGCGCTGTCGTCCAGGGCCGCGAGGTCACCGTCCGGTTGCCGCCGCGGATCACGCCGGCCCTGTCCGGACTCCCCTCACCGACATCGACCTTCACCGGGCGCGACGACGTGGTGGAGGACCTCCTGCGGGACCTCGCCCCGGAGCAGCCGCACTCCCCCGTCCTGGTCACCGCGATCGCCGGCCTCGCCGGCGTCGGCAAGACGGAACTCGTCCTCCAGGTCGCCACCCGGGCGCTGCGCCGACCGGACTGGTTCCCCGGCGGCGCCCTGTTCGTCGACCTGCTCGGCTACGACGACGACCGCCGGGTCGCTCCCGCACAGGCCCTCGAAGGGCTCCTCCGCGCCCTCGGAATCCCGCCCGAGCACATCCCGCCCGACCTCCAGGACCGGGAGCGCCTCTACCGGTCCGTGGTGAGCTGCTACGCGGAGCACGGACAGCGGCTGCTCATCGTCCTCGACAACGCCTGCGCCCCGTGGCAGGTCACCCCGCTGCTCCCGGCGGACGGGACCGCCGACACGCTGGTGACGTCCCGCCACACGCTCGCCATCGACGCCCGGCTGCACGACCTGGACGTGCTCGACGTCGACGCGTCGACCGAACTGGTCCGCCGCTGCCTGCGACGGGCCCGGGGCGAGGGTGACACCCGGGTGGACGACGACCCCGGGTCCGCCGCGCGGATCGCCGAGTTGTGCGGACGCCTCCCGCTGGCGCTGCAGATCTGCGCCGCCATCCTCGCCGACACGCCCCGGCAGCCGCTGCGCGCCTTCGCCGACTCCCTCGAAGCGACCCGCAACCGGCTCGACCGGATCAGCCGCGAGAACCTCGCCGTTCGCGCGGCCTTCGACCTGTCCTACCGCCAGCTGTCGCCGCAACAGGCCGCGCTGTTCCGACTGCTGTCCGCCAACCCCGGCCCCGACCTCTCCACCGAGGCCGCCGGGTACCTCCTGTCCGTCGACACGGACGAGGCCGAGGCACTCCTCCAGGACCTCGCCCGCGCCCACCTGGTGGAACCCGGCCAGGCCTGGGGCCGCTGGCGCCTGCACGACCTGGTTCGGATCTACTCCGACCAGCTGGGACGGGAGACCGCTGACGCGGACGACCGCGCGAAGGCCCGGGACCGCCTGTTCTGGCACTATCTGCACTGCGTGTCCGCCGCGGCGACCCACCTCCGGCCGGGGCCCGACACCGAGCTCTCGCCGCACTTCGAGCACCGGAGCGAGGCCACCACCTGGCTGGAGAGCGAGCGCCGGAACCTGATCGCGATGGTCGAGGCCAGCGAGGACTCCGGGATCGCCTTCCGCGTGTCCTTCACCATCCCGGACTACTTCGAGAAGCACCGGCTCTTCGAGGAGTGGCTGATGCTCTGCGAGGCGGGCGTGCGCAGCTTCCGAAGGTCCGGCGACCGGCACAGCGAAGCGATGGCGCTGGACAACTCCGGTCTCGCGCTGGCCAGGTTGAGGCGTTACGGCGAAGCCCTCACCCGGCACCGCCGGGCGGCGGCCGTCTTCGCGGAACTCGACGACCGCCGCTGCGGCGGGATCGCGCACACCAATCTCAGCAGCTCGCTCAACGACAACGGGCAGTTCGACGAAGCCGTCACCGCCGGCAGGCAAGCGCTGGCCACCGCCCGGGAGTTCTCGGACCGCGATCTCGAATCCAAGGCGCTGCTGAACATCGGCCACGGTCTCCAGGGTGGAGGCCGCCCCGAGGAGGCGGTGCGGCTCTTCACCGAGGCCGAGAACGTCGCCCGCGCGGCCGGGGACCGCCACAACGAGGCCTCCGCACTCGCCGACAAGGCGCCCGCCCTGGAGGAACTCGGCCGTGCCAAGGAGGCCCTGAGGGCGCTCACTCGGGCCGCACAGCTGTTCGCCGAGGTCGGCGACCACTACAGGAAGGCCGGCACGCTGATCAACCGGGGCGTCGTGATCACGCGCTCCGGCGGCACCGCCAAGAAGGCCGTCGCCCTGTTCGCCCAGGCCGTGGAGATCCTCGTGGCCGAGGAGGCCACCCACGACCTCGCGACCGCCCGCGCGAACCTCTCGCTGGCCCTGGCCTCGGCCGGCCGCTTCGAGGGCGCGACCGCCGAGGCGGCGAAGGCCGTGGAGGTGTTCCGGGCCCTCGGCGACGATGTCACCGCCGCCGCCCTGGAGGCGGACCTCCGATCCCTGCTCCAGGAGACGAGAACGTCCGGCCCGCCCGCGCCACGCCGATCGTCACCGACCCGCCGCTGAATCCGGACGGCCGACGGCCGCTCAGGCCACCCTCCGACGGCGCCGCGCGGCGCCGGGGTGACAGGAGCCGCTGCCCGGGGCGGCCTGCGGCGACGGGCAGCGAGCCGAGGGCGAGCAGGCGGTCGCGGGTGGAAGGGCGCGGGCTTGCGGTGCGGGTGGTCGGCATGCGGAAAAGGCCAGCGAATTCCGGGAGTTGGCGGAACACCAACAGCCGGGCGCAGTCGGGTGGCGGTGGGCGGGTCAGGGGCGCGCCGGGGAAGGTCACCCGAACGTGTCCCTGCCGGCGGAACCGCGTCCGGTGGGCGGGGCCGGGGCGAACGAACCCACCGGCACCCGGAGGGGCAACCCACCACCCGCCGATGAGGCTCCCCCGTCGGCCGGGCGGCACACCACGCACACCACGCACACCACCCGACTACAGCGGGTTTCCGGCATTCGCGCAGGTCGCGGGTGCCCTGCGCGGCCTGCCCGGGTCCTACGCCTCGGGCGTGTCACGCCCCCGTGTCACGCCCTTGCCGGTCAGGAGCGGCGTCACCGGAAGCGGTGACGCTTCGTGCCGGCGGCCGTTCCCCGGACGCCGCGGGCCGCTCCCGAGGGCAGGCGCGCACGGGGCCCGGCCGTCGGAGCGGTCAACCTGCTGCCGCAGGCACCGGGCAGAAATCGCCCTCCCGCGGCCGTTCGCCTTCTCGGAGCGGTAAGTTGACGCCTGCCACCTACGAGAAGGACGCCGACGTGACCATCGACAAGGCCGCCCTCGGCAACGCCGTGAAGGCCGTCGCCGCCGCCGCGCACGCCGATGACGCGGCCGCCCTGTACCAGGCCGTGATGCCCCCGGCCGGCACGAAGACGCCCCCGGCCGAGGCCGCCGCCTGGTTCGGCACGCTCCTCATCCACCTGGCCCTCACCGCCGCCACCGATTCGAGGCTGGCACGCGGCACCTCCCGGGAAGCCGTCTCGGGGTGGATCGGGGAACAGCTGGGCCCGCCGCCCACTCCCGCGCGGCTGCGCGCCGAGGACCCCGGCCGCATCGACCACCTCCAGGCGGTCAGCCTCGCCGAGAGCTACTCCCAGTGCCGCGAGTACGCCACCGACCTGATCGGGATCGGTCTGGCCGATCCGGACGAGGCACCGGCCGAGCGAGCCATCAACGCCCACTGCACGGTGACGAACGACAAGGACACCCGGATCACCGTCATGGCGATGCTCGGCCGCCTCGCCGCCGACCCGCGCGGGCGCGACTGACGGCACCCCCGCCCCGTCGCCGTGGGGCTGCCGGCTCCCCGGGCCGGGCCCGGGGACGGAGGGCACGACTCGGGGGCCCGGTGTCCGCCGCGGCCCGGACCGCGAGACGGAGCGGCGCACGAACGGCAGCCGCCCGTGCCGACCGGGCCGACACGCCCGGCCCTGGGTGGCCGTCGACACCGACTCCCCGTTCGCGGCGGCGAGTTGACCGAGCCGCGACATCGGCGGATCGAGGGGCGCGGTCACGCTCCGGCCCGAACCGATAATGGACATGCCGAATGCGGCCCACCACAACCGGTCCCGGTTCCCGCACGGCGGGCCGGGGTCCCGGGTGGCATGAAGGGAGCGGGTGTGTCGTTTCTCAGGGACGGTCGTCGACAGGAGTTCAGCCGACGGGGGTTCGTCGGGGCCGCGGCCCTCGCGGGCGCCGGTGCCGCGTTCGGCCCGGTCGCGGCGTCCGCCGGCCCCGAGGGGGCGAGGGCCCAGGCCGGCCCGCGGTCGAGGACGCTGGAGTTCACCGAGGGCACCAACGCCGGCATCGCGCTCTCACCCGACGGCGAGCGGCTGATCGTCGAGGTCCAGGGCGTGCTGTGGGGGCTGCCCCGGGCCGGCGGGACGGCGACCGCCCTGACCGCCCCCGAGCTGGAGCCGACCCGGCCGGTGTGGTCGCCGGACGGATCGACCGTCGCCTTCTGCGCGTACCGGGGCGGGGGCTTCCACCTGTGGGCCATGGCGCCGGACGGGTCGGACCTGCGGCAGCTGACCTCGGGGCCGTGGGACGACCGGGGCGTGTCCTGGTCCCCGGACGGGCGGCACCTCGCGTTCTCCTCCGAACGCGCGGGCGACGCGGTGGCCGGCAGCTCGTACGACGTGTGGACGGTGGAGGTCGCCACCGGCCGGCTGACCCGGCTGACCGACCGGGCGGGGGCCGAGGACCACGACCCCTCGTGGCACCCGGCCGGCGACCGGGTCCTCTTCGTCCGGTCCGACGCCGCCGGCGGGCGGACCATCGCCTCCGTACCGGCCACCGGCGGTCCGGTGTCCTTCGAACGCACCGTCACCACCGGCACGGTGGTCTGCCCCGTGGCGTCCCGGGACGGCCGCCTGGCCTACGTGTGGGTCGCCGACTCGTCCGCCGAGACCTCCTACCGGTCGGCGTCCTCCTCGCTGGCCGTCGACGGCGAGGTGGTCTCGGGCGACGAGGACGTCTCACCCATGCCGCCGTGCTGGACCCCCGACGGCGGGATCCTCTACTTCGCCGACGGCCGGATCACCGACCGCTCCCCCGCGCCGGGCACCGCGCGGCAGATCCCGTTCACCGCGCGCACCCCGGTGCCGAGACCCGAATACCGGCGCAAGGCACGGGACTTCGACTCCACCTCCGAGCGGGACGTCCTCGGCGTCCACCTGCCCGCGCTCTCGCCGGACGGGCGGTCCGTCGCCTTCTGCGCGCTCAACGCGCTGTGGCTGATGCCGATCGGAGGGCGGCCGCGCAAGCTCTTCCAGGCGGCCCCCGCCCACTACGTGCAGATGCCCTCCTGGAGCCGGGACGGGCGCGACATCCTGTACGTGTACGACGGGGACGCGGACGGTGACGGCCTGGGCGCCGTGCACCGCCTGACACTCCGGGACCAGGCCGACACGGTCCTCGCCCGCGGCGGCCGGTTCAACCCGGCGCTCTCCCCCGACGGCACCCGGCTGGCCTGCCAGGACGTCCTGGGCAACCTCCTCCTCGTCGACCCCGCCACCGGGACCGAGCGCCTCCTCGCGACCCCTGTCGGAGCCAACGGCCTGCCCGGGAGGCCGAGTTGGTCCCCCGACGGCCGCCACATCGCGCTGTGCGACCGCAACCGTCTCAACCACCGCTTCCGCGAGGGCTACAACGTCATCCGGGTGATCGACACCCGCGACGGCTCCGCGCGCTCCTTCCTGCCCCTGCCGGACACCTCGGTGGCCGACCGCTGCGACAGCGGCCCGGTCTGGTCGCCCGACGGCGCGTGGCTGGCGCTCGTCGTGGAATCCGCGCTGTGGGTCCTGCCCGTCACCGCGGACGGCACGCCCGGCGGCGAGGCGCGGCGGATCACCGACGAGCCGGCCGACCACCCGTCCTGGTCCGGCGACTCCGCCCGGCTGCTCCACCTCACCAACGGGCGGCTGCGACTGATCGGCCGCGACGGCTCCGACCCGCGCACCGTCCCCGTCCCGCTGCGCACGGCCCGCGCCCGGCCGCCGCGCTCCGACGTCACCCGCATCCACGCCGCCCGCCTGTGGGACGGCACCGGCGAGAACCTCCGCGAGGACGTCGACGTCGTCGTCTGCGGCAACCGCGTCACCGCCGTCGAACCGCACCGCCCGGGTGCCCGCCGCGCGGGCGAGCGGCTGATCGACGCCACCGGCTGCACGGTCCTGCCCGGCCTGTGGGACGCCCACACCCACCCCTACCTGAACACCTACGGCGGCCGCGAGCCCCGACTGCTGCTCGCCTACGGGATCACCGGCACCGCCTCGATGGGCGGCTTCGCCTACGAGCAGGCGCGCCTGCGCGAGTCCGCCGACGCCCGGCTGGTGGACGGGCCCCGGTTCCTGACGACCGGCGAGCTGCTCGACGGCAGCCGCGTCGCGTACAGCATGGGCCGCGCCCACCGCACCGACGACGGGATGCGGCGCAGCCTGGAGCGCGCGGTGGCACTGGACCAGGACTTCGTCAAGACCTACGTGAGGGCGCCCGCCCGGTTCATGGCGCAGGCCGCGCGGACGGCCCACGAGCGCCTCGGGGTGCCCTCCGGCAGCCACCTGCTGACACCCGGGATCCAGGTGGGGCAGGACCTGACGGCCCACCTGTCGGCGACGCAGCGCCAGGAGTACGGCCGGGTGGTCTCCCCCACGGGGCACAGCTACCAGGACGTCCGGGAGATCTACCGCGGCGGGGACTTCGCGATCATCGTCACCCCCTTCTCCGCCTACCACCTGCTCGGCGACTACCCGGAGCTGGCCCGGGACCCCAGGGTGACCGCGCTGATGCCGCCCTGGGACGCTGCCGGCGTGCGGCGGCGGGCGGCGACGCCGGTCACGGAGGCCCAGCGGCAGGCCGTCCGGATCGAGATGGACGTCTACCGGAGGATCCTCGCCGACGGCGGGGCGCTCGCCCTGGGCACCGACTCCCCGCTCACCCCCGTCGGCCTCCACCTGCACCTCGGCCTGCGCGCCCTGCACCGCTACGCGGGCCTGACCCCGGCCCAGGCGCTGCGCACGGCCACGGCGGCCCCGGCCCGGCTGTTCGGCCTGGCGGACGACCTGGGCACGGTGGAGCCCGGCAAGCTGGCGGACCTGACCGTGGTCGAGGGCGACCCGTTCCACGACTTCTCCGACCTGACGCGCACCTCCTGGGTGATGCGCGACGGGGTGGTCCACCGGAGCGCCGATCTGACGGACGAGCGCGGGCGGGATCCGGCGGCGGAGCGGTCGCCGGGCCGGGACGAGGACTGGGACGCGATCGGCCGGGCGCTGCGCCGCGACGGCTGCTGCGCCCCGCACTGAGCCCCCGCCGAAGTGGCCGGATCTTCGTCCATCTCGGGACCCGCCACCCGGGCGTCGGCCGCCCCGACGACGGCCGGCCCTGGTCCGGTTCCTCCGACGCGCCCGCTCGCCCGAGCCGGCGGCGCTTCGTGGCCACCCAGCGTAGGGCCGGCGGAACTCCTCTGTACATGGGCGGGAGTTGACGATCTGTCAGCGTTCGACCGGCCCCACTGGGGCCGGTGCGGGACGAGCGGTGGCCGCGACGGGCGAACCGTTCTGTGGCGGCTGGTTATTCCCCTGGAGAGCGGCGGCTTTCGGCCACCTTGGGCGACGTACGGTCCGGACCGCGCCGCCGCCCGGACGGGCCCACGTCGGCGCTCGGCCGGGAAATCCACTGGCCACGCGTCAGATCACCGGAAGTGAGGCTGCCCTAACCCGCGCCCCGACCGGATCGAAGGACCCTGTCCACTTCGGGGTACCGGCCGGATCCGGTGCTCCGCACGCTCCTTGACAGGCACTCGCGGATCCGGTGAAGCTCATCGCGGCAACCGGCACGACTCCCCGTGTTCTCCCGCTCCACTCCGGCCCTTTCCGCGAGGCGATCCCCCCGGCGGTGCCCTCGTCCGGGAGAGAGCGGGAGACGAGGGCGGACGCGGCCTCCCCATCGGTCGGGACCCATCGATCCGCCCCTCGATCCGCCCCTCGACCTGCCCTTCGCATCCGGAGCCGCATCCGGAGCCGCATTCCGTACCACGGCGCCGGAATCCCCCCTTCCCCCCGACGGCGTCGCACCGGTCGGCCCGCCCCCGAGGACCCGTGCGCCGACCCGTCGCCTCCGTACCACCGCACGGAAGGAACAGTCATGTCGCAGAGAACCTGGGACGACCAACCGCGCCCGGCCCGGCTGGAGGAGCGTCTGGACGACGACGTCGTCCGATGTCATCTCAGTCCCCGGAACTGCCGGATACGCCCCGGCCAGCACGGATTCTGCATGGTCCGGGCCAATCGGGACGGCCGTCTGGTGACCCTGAACTACGGGCGCTCCGTCCACGCCACCGAGGAGACCATCGAGACCGAGGCGGTGTTCCACTACGCGCCCGGCGCCCGGATCCTCTCCATGGGCAACGTCGGCTGCATGCTGAACTGCGACTACTGCCACAACTGGAAGACCTCGCAGGCGCGCCACGTGGAGGACAAGGACGTCTACCGCTACACGCCCGAGGAAGTCGTGGACATCGCCGTCCGGCACGGCATCAAGGTCATCTCCTGGACCTACAACGACCCGGTGGTGTGGCACGAGTTCGTGGTCGAGACGGCGGCCCTCGCCAAGGCGGCCGGAATCGTCAACCTCTACAAGTCCGCGTTCTTCATCAGCGGCGAGGCGATCGAGGAACTGATCCCGGTCATCGACATCTTCTCGGTGTCGATCAAGTCCCTGGACCCGAAGTACTACCGGAAGATCACCAAGGGCTGGCTGGAACCGGTCCTGGAGGGCACCGAGCAGGTGTTCCGGGCCGGCAAGCACGTCGAGGTCTCCACGCTGATGGTCACCGACCTCAGCGACGACGAGAAGACCGCCCGGGAGATGGCGGCCTTCGTCGGCGAGCGGCTCAGTCCCGACGTGCCCACGCACTTCGTGCGCTTCCACCCGGACTACAAGATGACCGACACCATCCGCACCCCGGTCGACCGCCTGGAACGGGCCCGCAAGACCGCCCTGGACATGGGGCTGAACCACGTCTACCTGGGGAACGTGTACGACACCGAGTCGACCAACACCTGGTGCCACCGGTGCGGCCTGCTCCAGATCACCCGGTACGGCCTCAACGCCGACCTGGTCGGCCTGGACCGGGACGGCGCCTGCGCCGGGTGCGGTGCCCGCGCCTCGATCGTCCTGCTGCCCGACGCCCGGTCGCGGACGCGGGTGCCGGACCTGCCCGCCGAGGGCCTGGACCTGGCCCGCTTCGACTGGCACGGCGACGTCCGCGCCCTGCACGTCCAGGTGCGCAACACCTCCGACGCGCCGGTTCGGGCCTACCACCGCCGCTACGGCGACCCGGACGCGGAGCAGTCGTGGCAGGTCATCGACCTGGCCCCGCGGGAGAGCTTCCGGTACATCGCCGCCAAGAGCACGGCGGGCGAGGTCGGCGTCCAGGTGGCCGTCCCCTCCCAATGCACGTCCAGCCTGCACCAGGTCTTCGACCGCGCCCACTTCCCGACCGTGGACGCCTCCGCCGGGACGCTGAACGAGGACGTCTCGCCGCTGCCCCTCTTCCAGCCCCGCACCAGGTCATGACCGGCCCCGCGCACGCGACCGAGCAGGGAGCGGCGATGCGGCACGGGACCGACTACCGCGTCCTGCCGTTCAGCGACGACACCTCGGCCGTCCTGATCACCGGGAGCCACCGGCTGCTGCTCGCCCCGGCGGACACCGCCGAGCGGCTGGCGGCCGGCGTGGAGAACCTGCTGCCCGACGAGCGACGGGCGTGGGAGAGGCTGCTGGCGGGCGCCGAGTCCGGCCGCGAGGCCAACCGCGTCCGCCTGCGGGAGGGCGCGCTGTCGGACGGCGCCGACTTCGCGGTCAACGTCAACCTGACGAACGTGTGCAACCTCGCCTGCACCTACTGCTTCGCCGAGGGCGGCGACTACGGCCGCATCACCGCGGCCATGGGCGAGCACTCGATCGCCTGGATCTTCGACTTCGTCGACCGCTACGCCGCGTCCGGGCAGCGGGTCCGCTTCGAGTTCTTCGGCGGGGAGCCGCTGGCCAACTTCGAGGTGATCCGCAGGATCTGCGAGCGCGCCAGCGACCTCACCGCACGCACGGGCACCGAGTTCGTCCACCGGATCTCGACCAACCTCACCCTGATGCCCCAGGGCGTCGAGGAGCTGTTCCGGGACCACGGCTTCATCGTCTCGGTCTCGATCGACGGCGGCCGCGAGGTCCAGGACGCCAACCGCCCGTCCAAGAACGGGAAGGGCTCCTACGACCGGATCGTCCGCAACCTGATCCGGCTTCGCGAGGCCTGCGGCGACGACGTCACCCTGGTCGCGCGGATGACCATCGCGACCGCGCGGCCCAGCCTCACCGACAGCGTGCTCGACCTCTGGAACCTCGACCTCTTCGACTACTTCCAGATCTATCCGGGCGTCTACCCCGTGGAGCAGGGCACCACGGTGCCCATCGCCCTCACCCTCGGGGAGCGCAAGCTCTCCGAGCCCAGGGGCATCCGGTACATCAACCACTTCCTCCAGCCCGGCATCGTGGAGCAGTTCAAGGACTTCCTGGTGCACTACCCGCGGCTGTTCGCCGCCGGCAACCGGTTCAAGGGCGTGCTGGAGTACGAGCGCACGGTACAGATGATCACCGAGGGGTCGGCGGCGCTGGCGTTCTGCTCGGGCGGCCGGACGTACTACACCCACTCCCCCGACGGCAGCATCAGCCCGTGCCACCGCCTGGTCGGCGACCAGGGCTTCGACGTGGGCACCGGGGCCGAGGGCCTCACCCGGGACCACCCCGAGTGGCGGCGCACCGTCGACGAGCACCGGGTGTGCGGGTCCTGCTGGGCCCGCTACCTGTGCGGCGGTGGCTGCCGGCAGGAGAACCACGTGGCGTCCGGCGACGTGAACGAGCTCAACACCGAGTCCTGCCAGTACCAGCTGATGCTCGCCGAAGAGGTCGTCACGATGCTGGCGAGGTCCGCCGCCGACTACCGCGAGCGGTCGCGCACGCGCTACGACGACCTCTTCGTCTCCTGCGGACGCCCGGTGGTCCCCAACGACCGGCCGGCCCTCGACGAGGCCGCCGACGTCCGACCGTTCCAGGTCCTCTGCTGACGGGCCCCGGCCCCGGACCCCTCACCCACCACCCCAGGCCGGCCCCGACGAAGGAGCGACCGCAGATGGCCGAGAAGATCATCCGGCGGAACATCCACACCTATCCGTTCAAGTACCGCCACCACGAGTACGACGAGTACTTCCGCCCCGAGAACGCGGTGCTGTACCTGCACGTCCCGTTCTGCCTCACCAAGTGCGGGTTCTGCGACTACACGGTCTACGTCAACCGGAACGAGCAGCACTTCGCCCAGTACGTCGACGCGCTGGAGCGCGAGGTCCGCGCGTTCGCCGCCAACCGCGCCTTCCCCGCGTTCCGGGTCGACGCGGTGTACTTCGGCGGCGGCACCCCGGGCATCCTCACCGGCGACCAGACAGCACGGCTGCTGGACGCCTGCCGGGAGTCGTTCGCATTCAACGAAGGCGCGGAGATCGGCCTGGAGTTCGACCCCTCGACGGTCGACGAGGCCAAGATCGCACGCATGCGGGAGGCCGGGTTCACCCGGCTCAGCGTCGGCGTCCAGGCCTTCGACGACCGGCTGCTGGCGATCTGCAACCGCTCGCACGACCGCGCCACCGCGGAACGGGCGTTCCGCACCGTCGTCGACGGCGGGTTCACCCACACCAACATCGACCTGATCTTCCCCCTCCCGGACCAGTCCGTGGACGACTGGAAGCGCAGCGTGGACCGCGCCATCGAACTCGAACCGGCCTGCGTCACCGCCTACGGCCTGGAGATCTGGCCGAAGACGGCGTTCCACTCGCTCATCACGTCCGGCCGGATGGCGCTCCCCACGGCCCAGGACGAGCGGCGCATGTACGAGTACGCCATCGACGCCCTGGAGGCGGCGGGGTTCGTCCGGCGCAGCTCGACCGGCTACTTCCACCCGGACCGCTGCGCCGACTACTCGCGCTTCCTGGAGTACTACTGGCGGACCTGGCCCATGATCGGATTCGGCGTCTCGTCGAAGAGCGTGATCCACGACCGGCTGTTCGTCAACGTCAAGCCGCTGAAAAAGTACTACGAGATGGTGGAAGGCGGTCAGATCCCGCTGGATTTCGCCACCTACCTCACCAAGGAACAGGAGATGCGCCGCGTCATGATCCGCGGCCTCAAGATGTGCGAGGTCAACCGGCCGGATTTCCGGCAGCGGTTCGGCGTCACCATGGAGACGGTCTTCGGACCGGAAATCGAACAGCTCGTCGACAAGGGCTGGCTGGAGCCGCGCGGTACGGACGTGTACGCCCTGACCAGGCTCGGCCAGCTGTTGTCGACCAATGTGTACGAGCTGTTCTACGCGCCCGAAGACCTGAGCCCGGCCGAAGGCGATGAGGTACGGTTCGGCATATCGGAACTCGTCGAATGACCTGACCGGCGGGTGTTGTGACGAGAGGGCAGAGCGAATTGTCACGCACGTACCCGCACCGGGAATCAGGTCGGAACGGAATGACCCCGGTGACCCGCGGAGGCGGACGGTGAACATCCTCCCCGCGTGGTTCGCCGGGCTCAGCCTCGGCTTCCTGGTCGCCCTGCCCCTCGGCCCCATCGGCCTGCTGTGCGTGCGCAGCGTCCTGCGCGACGGCTTCCCCACCGGATGGGCGATCGGCCTGGGCGCGGCCCTGGTGGACGTCACCTACGCCGGCCTGGGCCTGGCCGGCGTCGGCAAGCTGCTGGACGTCCCGGCGCTGCGGACGGGTCTGGGCCTGGCCGGGGCGGCGGTGCTGGTGTACATCGGCACGCGCTCGCTGCGCGCCGCTTTCCAGGTCAAGACGGCCCCCGAGGACGAGCGGGACCCGGAGCCGGTCCGCCCGCCGGCGGCGTTCCGCACCGCGCTGGCGGCCACCGCCTCCAACCCGGCGACGATCGGCTACTGGGCCGCCGCCTTCGCCGCGGCCACGGCGGCGGACGTCACAGGGACGCTGCCCGCCTCGGTCTCCATGCTCGTCGGTGTCGGCTGCGGCACGCTGCTGTGGTTCACCGTGCTGAGCACCGGCGTGCTCGTGTTCCGCCGGCGGTTCAGCGCCCGGCTGCTGAAGGGGGTCGACCTGGTCGCCGGGGTCGGCGTCATCCTCTTCGGCGGTTTCCTCGCCTACCAGTCGCTCGCCTGACCCCTCTCCCCGCCTCCGGGGCGATCGCGGGCCGGGCGCCCGCTCCCCTGGAGGACCCCATGACCACCCGTCACCCCCTCGGCACCGCACCGGCCGGGAACCCGCGCCGGCCGGGCGCGTTACTGCCCCGGGCCCTGGTGTACCTGGCCGGCTGCCTGGTCTTCTCGCTGGGCGCCCACTGCTTCATCCAGTCGGACCTGGGCACCGATCCGCTCGACGTCTTCTCCCTCGGCGTGCTCAGACACCTGCCGCTCACCATCGGGATCTGCCAGGCGGCCGTCGCGGTGGTGTGCATCGGGGCGTGGGCGGTGTGGAACCGCAAGCGCCCGGTGGTCTCGCCCTTCGTGACCTTCTTCCTGTGCGGCAGCCTGATCGACCTCCTCCAATGGCTGCGGCCCATGGCCTGGTTGGGGCTGCGGAGCTACCCGCTGATGCTCCTCGGCGCGCTGCTGTGCGCGTACGCGTCGGCGCTGATCATCATGAGCGGCTTCGGGATCCGCGCCATCGACCTGCTCGCGATCACCATCCGGCACCGCCGGACCTGGCCCTTCTGGTGCGCGAAGGGACTGATCGAGGGCGTGCTGCTGCTCGCCGGATGGCTGCTGGGCGGGCCGGTGGGCGTGGGCACGGTGGCCTTCCTGGTCTTCGTGGACCTGCTCATCGAACCCTTCGTACGGTTCAACCGGCGCTTCCTCGACATCCCGGACCACGGCTTCGCCGTCGCCCTGGCGGCACCCTGAGCCCGCCGGCACCACCAACGGACCGGCCCCCACGGGCAAGGGCTCCTCCGCAGGTGCCGACCCGTTCCGCGCGATGTCGGAGCCGGGTGAGAGCATGCGCCCGTGCTGATCCCTGGATACGAGAACGAGCCTCTTGCCACCGGCGAGGAACTGGTCCACCTGCCGGGCTTCTGGGCCGCCTACCTGCTGTGGCTCGCCGAGGGGGAGGATCTGGATCCCGAGCCCGCGCTGTTCGGCGCGGACCCCGCGGACGTGGACGCCGCGTACGAGCGGCTCTCCGACCCGGCCACCTGGCCCGTCGTCCGGCTGCCCCTGCGACACGGCCACAGCATCCTGGTCGTCCACCGCAACGCCGCCGAGGACGAAGGGGTCGACTACTACCTGGCCCACCCCGACTGGGACCGGCCACGCTCACTGGCCAGCACCGAGGGCCACTTCACCGGCCCCGGGCTCGCCTGGCGCGAACTGGTCCACATCGCCCGGCACCCCGGCGACGGGCCGGGGATCACCGACCCGGACGCCCGCCTGCTCCTCCTGCTGCCCGTCCTCGGCGACGCCGACCTGCCCGCCGACGCCGCCGCGACCGTCACCGGTGCCCTCACCGCGACCGGCACCCCGCCCGAGGCCGCGGCCACCCTCGCCGAGGCCCTGCTCGACCACCCCTTCTGGGACGGCGAGACGTGGTACTTCGCAGGAGCCGCCGCTCCACTCGGCGGCGCCGGCACCACCGCCCACACCAGCCGCGTGCTGCTCTGCGGCGGCGCCCACAGCCCCCGCGGCAGCCGTCTCGGCCTCTCACCCGACCAGGAGGCCCGCCTCGCCGAGGCCCTCGGCACCGCCGGCTGAGGACGGCCCGCCCCACGGAGCACAGCCCGTCTGGCGGCGGCTGCCGTTCCAGGAGCGCTCCGTGTCCGCCGTACAGGTCCATGGCCTGGGCGGGCCGGGGGTTCCCCGTGCACGCCTCAGTTGGATCGGCGCTCCGGCGGTGGAACCCGCGCCGCGTCTACGGCTCCGTGCCCCGCGCCTCCTCGCCCGCCGGACCGGGCTGAGCCCGGCAACGGTGTTCGCGTGGGGAGAGGCCGTAGGCGGTTCTGAACGCGCGGCTGAAGACGGAGGGGCTGGGGATGCCGCAGCGGGCGCCGATGACGTGGACCGGCAGGGCCAGCAGGAGCGGGTCGGCGAGTTGGCGGTGGGCTTTCCTCAGCCGCTGGCCGCGGATGAACCCCGCCACGCTCTCCCCCTCGAAGTAGCGCGCGAAGAGGCGGTGCAGATGACTGACGGAGATGTGGTGGGCGGCGGCGACCACGGACGGGGTCAGCCCCGGGTCGTGCAGGTTGCCCCGGACGAACGCCCGGATGCCCTCCACCAGGGCCCGCCTCCGGGCCTCCTCGGGCAGCATGCGCTCGGCGTCGAGCTCCCGGGCGATCCACGCCGACACCAGGTCGACCGCGACCGCGCCCAGGCGCGCCGCCTCGACGGGGTGCAGACCGGCGGCCTGGCGGTCCAGGCCGAGCACGAAGTCCGCCAGCAGCGCACCCGTTCCCTCCCCGATGGAGAGCCTGCGCCCGAGCAGGTCGCGCAGCCGGTGCGGCGGCACCGGCAACAGCGACACGGGCAGGTCGATGCCCACGCCGGCGACTTCCGGACCTCCCCGACCCGGGGCCCGCTCCCCGACCATCCGCACGTCGTGCGCGGTGGAGCTGTCGATGAAGGAGATGTCCCCGACACCGAAGGTCTCTGCCTGGTCCCGCCCGCGCCTGAGCCCGTGGAACCCGGAGGTCAGCACCGTCAGGTAGTACAGCTCCTGGTCCGAACGCCGGATCATCCGCTCGGTGCGCCGGAACCGCGCCGACGGGAACGACGACCCCAACAGCACCACCGGCCCCAGGCCGAAGCACCGCACCTGCCCCGTGAACTCGTCCGCGTGCGCACTCGTCGCCTCGCACTCCCGTGTCTTCCCCAGCACGTCCCGCCAGTACTCAAAACGGTCCTTCTCGGACAAACCGTCAACCTGGAGCGCGCTCTTCTCCTGTGCGGACATCCCGCCCCCTTCGGACACATCGTCCTCGCCCGCGGACAAGGCCATCCCCGGTGCCATTGTCACGCCCGCGCTACGAGGTCCGCAGGCCCGGATGCGCGCCGAACCCGGTTCCGGCCAGATGCCCGCCGGCCGACGGTCGCTTCCACGGGGTCGCGATGGAGACGACCCACCCGCCCGGCCGCACCGCGGCTGCCAGGGCAGCGGCATCCTGCGGGTCCAGCGGAACGAGGTTGACGGACGCTCCCCTGAGATCCGTCGCCGCCCAGGTGGGATACACCTCCGAGTTCGCCTTCGCCAACGCGTTCAAGCGTGCTCACGGGCCGGCCCCCGGCGCGTACCGGCGGAGGAGCTGAACCGGCCCGGCACGCCCGGGTCCGGGTCCGGGTCCGGCAGGCAGGAGGGCGGCGGGTTCCGCCCGGGTGCCACCCGGGGTTCCGTCCTTGGTGAGCAGGCGGGATGATGGCCGGTGTGATCATCGCAGCTGCGCAGTTCGCCCCGGTCGCCGGGGATGTCGAGGCCAACGTCCGGACGGTGTCCGGCCTGATACGCCGGGCCGGTGCCGAGGGCGCGCGCGTCGTCGTCTTCCCCGAGCTGGCCCTCACCGGCTACGAGCCGTCCCTCGTCCGCGCCACCCCGGCCCTCTGCCTCACCGAGACGGACGCCCGGCTCGATCCCGTGCGGCAGGCCTGCCGCACGGCGGGGGCGGCGGCCGTCGTCAACGCACCGGTGCTCACGGCCGGAGCCCAGGGCCGGCCGAGCGTCACCTCGCTGGTCGTCGGCCCGGACGGCGAACTCCTCACCCGCTACGACAAGAGGCACCTGTACGGCGTCGAGGCCGAGGTCTTCGTCCCGGGCGCCACCGACGGGCGTTTCACCCTCGACGGCGTCCGGTTCGCGCTCGCCACCTGCTACGACAACCGCTTCCCCGATATCGCCGAGCGGGCCGCCGCGGACGGCTGCACCGTCTATCTGGCGAGCTCGGCGCTGGACGCCGACAACGACTCGTTCGAGGAGGTGTACCCGGTACGGGCCAGGGACTTCGGGCTGCACGTGGTCCTGGCGAACCTCGTCGGCCCGAGCGAGGCGGGCCCGTGCGTGGGGCGCAGCGGCGCGTGGGGCCCGGACGGCGAGCGGATCGCCGACGCGGGCCCCGACCGGGAGGGGTTCGCCCTCGCCGAGGTGCGCTGACGGACCGAGGCCCGGGCCCTGCGCCGACGCCGTGCCCGGGCAGGAGCCTTCGCGGGATCCGGCTCGCCGTCCGGACCTGCCTTCGCACCACCCTCGGCACGGCCCGCCGCGGCGGCAGCGAAACCCCCTGTCCCTCGGTCAGGGCCTGCTCGAACGCGTACAGGGGCTCCCCGGCGACCGCCGGCCAGAACGACTCCGACCGTCCGGGGGACGCGAGGTGGCGGCGGACCGGGCGGCCCCTGGGCGACTCGCGGCACGTCTTCGTCGCGTCAGGGCCCGAAGGGTGTGCTCCAGCGTCGATGGAACACTGACCACTAACTCGCTGTGGGCAGCGCTGTGGCTGTGGGCAGCGGCGCTGTGGGCAGCGGCGACGAAGTCGCGCCGGCGCTCAGCCGGCTTGTGCGCCGACGCTGTCGAGGCTTTCCCCGTCACCGGGTGAGGGGGAGGGGAGGGTGGTCCTGGTGGTCGGGGTGTGCTTGCGGGGCCGTCCTTTGGGTCGGCGCGCGGGCGTCTCCGCGCCCAGCCGGGCGAGCTCCTCCGCGCTCCAGCCGGCTGCCTCGGCGGCTGCGTAGGCGCTTCCGTACGGGGCCTCGGTATCGGCCAGCTGGTCCTTGAGGCGCTGTCGCTCCGCCATGACGGCTGCGAGCGAGACAATGGCCTTCTCGCGGTCGTCCTGGATCTCGCGCATTCGCCTCAGGAACTCGTCTTCTCTCGTCATGCTGCGGATCGTAGGGCCATCACTTCGAGTGGTTTCGAAGCTGCCCGCAGAGATCACCCGTGTCGGTGATTTTCAGCTGCCACTCCGGCGTATCGGCTGGCGGTCAGTTCGATCGCGAAGCAGTGTGGCGCAGCGGGAAATCGCGGCGATGGCCGCCTTCGTTCCGGTCTGCGGAACGCCGGTCCGCGGAGCCGAGGAGGATCGACGGTGAGTGGTACGGAGGGCGCGCGGCGGCGGGAGCGGCAGATGCGGTCGCCGCGGTCGAACCGGGTGAATCTGGCGTACAACGATGCCGAGCTGGCGATCGTGCGCGAGGCGGCGAAACGTGACGGCATGGTGGTGTCCGCGTGGGTGGCTCGAAAGGCGTTGGCGGTCGCCAAGGATCAGCTCGTACCGGTGTCCGCGGACGCCCGGGAGGTGCTGGCGGAAGTCATCAGATCGCGTGGGGAACTGGTGCGGATCGGCGAGTGGCTGGGGTCGGTCGGCCCGTTGGACGCGCGGCCCGCCACCGGTCTCGTCCAGGAGGCCGTGCGGCGGGTCGACCGGGCGACGATGCAGTTGATGCGGGAGCGGGCGTCGCGCTGGTGATCCCCAAGAGGGCGAAGGGCGGAAGTGACACCGCCGGGCTGCTGTCCTACCTGTACGGTCCCGGAAAGCGGGACGAGCACGAGGACCCGCGTCTGGTCGCCGCCTGGGGGCCGTGGGTGCCCGACCCCGCGCGGTCGCCGGACACGACGGTCGGGGATCTCGCGCTGCTCCTGGACGCTCCGGTGCACGCGTCCCGTGGCAGCGCGCCGGCCGAACACGTCTACCACGTCGCGGTACGCGTGGCGCCGGAGGATCCGCTTCTGACGGACGAGCAGTGGGCCGAGGTCGCCCGGGCGATGATGAGCGCCGCCGGCGTCGCTCCGCAGGGCGAGAGGTGGGGCTGCCGCTGGGTGGCGGTCCGGCACGCGGACGACCACATCCACATCGTCGCGACGAAGATCCGCCAGGACGGGATCCAGCCGGATCTGCGGCAGGACATCGTGCGGATGCAGCGGCTCGCCCGACAGTTGGAGGTGCGGTGGGGACTGCGCCGGCTGATGTCAGGGGATCGGACGGCGAAGCGGTGGCCGACGACCGGCGAGACCCGGAAGGCCTCACGCCGTCACCTGCCTGTGAGCGCGCGCGAGCAGCTCCAGTGGACCGTCCGTACGGCTGCGGCGGCCGCGGCGAGCGAGGAGGATTTCTTCGCCCGTCTCCGCTCTTGCGGCCTGCGGGTGGCGCAGCGCTGCGGCTCGGGCAACGGCGCCCCGACGGGGTACACGGTCGCGCTGCCCGGCGACCGGGATCGGGCCGACCGGGCGGTGTGGTTCGCGGGTTCGAGCCTGGCCTACGACCTGTCGCTCCCCCGGGTCCGCGAGCGCTGGCAGGTCCCGGTCCCGGAGCCGGAGGTGTCGCGTCACGCGTTCTGGCAGGCTCTCGAGCACAACCTCCGCACGGTGTCGGGTTCGCTCGGCCGTGGCGGACGGCAGGCAGGGGCCGGCGATGTGGCCGCGCTCGGCGACCTTCTCGTGGTGGCGTCGGGTGCCGTGCCTCCGCTGGTCGAACCGAGTCTGCGTGCTTCGGCGGCGGAGTTCGAGCGGGCAGCCAGGGCTCCGGGCAGGCGTGACCTGGACGGTGAGGCGCGGATGCTGCTGCGTTCCTCGGCCCGGATCCTCGTGTCGTCGGCCAGGTCGTCCGGCCGCAACGACGCGGCCGCCTTTCTGGGGTTCCTCCTGGCGCTGGTCACGGCCGTCGCGGCCGCGCGGCTCTGGCACGAGGAACAGGGCCATCACCCCCAGGCCGAGGCGGCCGGTAGAGCCGGCCGGTCGTTGCGGGAAGCCGTGGAGATGAGCACCGGGGCAGCCGCGGGTACCGGAGTCCGGTCGCGCACGAGGCGGGCGGGATCGGCTGACGCCAGGCCCAGCCGGTCGTCACGGCTGACCGGCGTGGTGACGGAGGCTCTTCCCGGCCACGCGTCGGCGGTACTGGTGGATTCCGTCTGGCCGGTCCTGCGCGGACGCCTGACGGCCTTGGAGCGGCAGGGCTTCGACCCCGCCGCGGTACTCGCGGCGGTCGCGGCGCGGCGTGAGCTCCACTCCGCGGCGTCCGTCGCGCAGGTTCTCGTCTGGAGGTTGGACGGGTGGGCCCGTGCTCACGGGGCGGCGCCGGACAGGCGGGCGGCGACGGCTCCGCCGCGGTTCGCCTCCGCGCCACCATCGGGCGCCGGGAAGACCTCCGGCCCTGCGGCCGAGACGAAGCGCTTCCCCGGCAACGAACCGGAAGGGCCCAAACGGGGCCTGTGACCGACAGGAGTTCATGATGACCATGCCCTACCCGGGCGAACCGTTCGCCGACGCGGCCGGCGAGGCGGTGCAGACGGCGACGGCCGCGGTGCGCCTGGTGCTGGCCGTCGCGGACGCGGTGCGCCGCGCGGCGCAGCGCGGGTCGGGACGGGAGCACCCGCTGCCGCCGACCGACCTGGCCCTTTCCGAGGCGGCCGGGGATCTCAAGGCCCTGCTCGCCCCTGACCTGGCCGGGATGCTGATGTCCGGTCCGGACTGGCCGTTCATGGCCCGGCAGTTGGTCGCCTTGCGGCGGTCCGGGGTGAACCTGGAGGAGTTCCTGCCCCGGGTGGGGGACATCGCGGTGTCGGTGCGGGATGCCGTCCTGGCCGACTCGGCGCGGGTCGCGGCCGAGCGGAATCAGGAGTGGGCGGGGCTGCTCCGGGCGAGCATGCCGGCGGGTCCGGTGCGCGAGGCGATCCTCGCCTCTCCCTTGTGGCCGGAGATCGCCGCGACGATGCGGGAACTCCGGGAACGGGGTGTCGACGTCCGGCGGCTGCTGGCGGCCGCGTACGCCGAGGGGGTCGGTGTCGATCGGGTGGTCGACCGGGGGTCTGACGCCGACCGGAGGTCTGGCGCCGCCCGGCGGTCGGCGGGCGTGCCGAGCCGGGATTCCCTTCGCTCCTACGGTCCGTTGACAGTGGGGCTGGACCTACCGGGGGATCTCGACCTGGGAGACCGCCCAAGGGCGTTGGCGCAGCTGGGCGTGAGCCGGACGGAGAACGACCGTTACGTTCGCTGGGTCCAGGAGGCGTTGCCCGGGCGGGAGCGTGAGGCGGCGCTGCTGGTGAACTCCCGCCAGTGGCCGCTGCTGGCCGCTCGGATGGCGCGGATGCAGGACGACGGCAGGCCGGTCCGGGATCACCTGGTGCGGCTGATGCGTGATCGCGGGTGGGAGTCCGGCCCTGTCTCCTACCTCGTGCCCCGTCTGGTCCGGGCCGCCAGCGAGGCGCTGCGCAGGCCGGCGTGCGACTCCGTCACGTCGGCCGCGGTGGTGACCGAGGCGGCACGAGCCACGTCGGCGGCCGCGGGGCCGCCCCCGCCATGGACGCGCGGCGCGGGGCCCGGCGGTCCCCGGCCCGCTGCTCACCGAGCCCCCGTCCCGAATGCCGGCGCAGGACGGTCACGGTAGCGGCACCACTCCCATCGGCCGGGCAGATCGGCCCGGCAGGTCGGGCAGGCAGATCGGGCAGGCAGGCTGGCGGAACACCCGACACGGCCCTTCCTACGGTCGCGTGGCGCCCGCGAAGTCGGAGGCGGGCATGTCCGCAACGGGGGTCTTCTTGACGACGTCGCCGGTCTTCGGCGCGGAGATCATCAGTCCGTCGCCGATGTAGAGAGCCACGTGGTAGACGTGGCCGCTGCCGTCGTGGCGCCAGAACAGCAGGTCGCCGGCTCGGAGGTCGGCGTGGGCGACGGGGCGGTCGGCCGTCGCGGAGTACTGCTCGGCGGCGGTGCGGGGAAGCCGGCGAGCGGGCCAGTAGGCGTACTGGACGAGAGCCGAGCAGTCCCAGCCGACCGTCTCCTCGGCCAGGCACCGCCCGTCCCGGTACCCGCCGTCCGCGTCGCAGTGGCCACGGCTCGGACCGGCCGGGCTGCCGCCGCCGTAGCTGTAGGGCACACCCAGCTGGGTGGCGGCCCGGCGGGCGGTGTCCGGGCCGACGCCGTACCCCGTGATCTCCGAGAACGGGCCGGTGCCGTGGAAGCGGCCCACGTTGCCCATGATGTCCGCCACATAGCGTCGGGTCTCGGCGTACGGCGGCACGCCGCGGCCGGCCTCCACCGCGGCCCACCCCGCGTTGTAGCCGGCCAGCGCCAGGCGGCGGGGGTCGTCGGCGATGCCGGACGCCGCCGCCTGCCCGAGCAGACTGCACATCAGCCGCCCCTGCGCCATCACGGCGTCTCCGATGTCGAAGGGCGACGCCGTGCCGCTGAGATCGTCGTCCCTCCCCCAGGTCGCCCAGGTGCCCGGCATGAACTGCGCCGGACCCTCCGCGCCGACCGGGCTGCGCGCGTCGGCGCGGAATCCGCTCTCCTCGAACAGCTGGGCCGCGAGCAACTCCGGTGTCAGAGCCGGGTCATGGCAGTCGCCTGCGGCCCGGAGCACCCATGGCCGGTACTCCTCGGGCACCCCGCCGACCGCCACGTCGCCGACCGGCACGTCGCCCTTCTCGGTGGCGGCTCCCGCCGACACCACCAGAGCGAACGCCGCGACGACCGCGACGAGCGGCAGCACGAGGGCCACCGCGCACCCGACCAGAACCTTCTTCACGGAGACCCCCCTTTGTGAGATGCGCCGATAGGCCCGAATGGGCGGATGGCCGTGCCTTCCGCACCACCAGCGGCGTTACGCCACGTGGCCGAATATGACGGCCCCGCTCGTGGCCGAAAGGCCGCCTCGTGGCCGAAAGGCCGCCTCGTGGCCGAAAGGCCGCCTCGTGGCCGAAAGGCCGCTCTGACAACGCGAGTTACTGGGGGAGGTTGCGGCGTGACGCCCAATCCGGTGGTACCGGCACAGCAGGCACCCGCCATCCCGAGGTACGGGCTCATGCCGGTTCACGGCTACGACATCGCCTCCGCCGTGGTGCTTCGGATGCTCGACGGGGACGACGGCCGGGGCCTGCGGGCCCGCGGACTCGGACCGGGAGAACCGATGCCGTATGGCGTCCAGCCGGTGATCGTCACCCCCGGCACCGTCTACGGCACCGTGCAGGTGGAGGCCATCCTCCGAAGGTGGCCCAGCGCTCTGGCGAGACCCTGGCTCGTCGTGGTGGCCGACGTCCCAGCCCGCCCCGCGGCGGCTGCCCGCTACCGGCTCCGCGCCCTGGGCGGACGCCTCGCCGGAACGGTGCACCTGCCGTACCTGCCGGCGCTCCGCTCGGTCGAACGCGCCGAAGACGCCCTGGCCGACGCCGCCGTGGCGCGCGCGGCCCTCCGGCTACGTGCCCAGCTCGAAGGGAAGTGACTGATGTTCATCGCCGAAGACCCCAAGAACTCGGGGCTGATCCCCGCCGCCAAGCCGACCAAGATCCCGGGGATGGAGGGCATGGTCTCGACCATGTTCGGCTACGGCCTCTGGCTCCTGGTCCTCGCCGGTGTCTGCGCCACCGGCTACGGCGTCTGGAAGCTGGCCATCACGGAGAAGAGCCGTCACGGTGGCGGGAGCGAGCCGTTCAAGTGGATGGGGGCAGGAGTCTTCGCGATCTTGTTGTCCGGCTCGCTGATCTCCATCCTCAACGGCATCGTGGGCTGATGGCGCGGCTCCGGAGGAGGAACGGCCTCGTGTCCCGTGTCGTGCTGTGGGGCGCCGGGGCGATGCTCGCCGCCGTCGTCGGCTTGACCGGCTACACGATCCTGTCCCACGACGACCGGCCCACGACCCCCCAACCCGCCGCTGCGCCCCCGTCACCGTCGGCGGTGTCGGCCACGACCGTCCCGGTACCGGTGTCCACCTACAGCCTCCCGGCCACCTGGACGGAGCCCGACCACTGGCTCGCGGTTCCCCGAGGGGCGGGCGCCCTCAGCGGCCTGGAGGTCGCCTTCCCTCACACCACCGCCGGAGCGATCGGCATGCTGGTGGCCTGCTCCGGGTTCGACGTCGAAGGCTCGAGGACCCTGGTGGACGAGGAGCTCACCTTCTACCGCACCTACACCGCGGCTGCCGACCGGAGCGCGGACCGGGAGCAGCGGATCCGCCAGGGAGCGGCGAAGACCGACGCGCGTGCCCGCGCAGCCATGAGCCTGCCGGAGACCGGTCCGCTTCCGGCCGGTGCGTGGATGCGCAGCAGCATGGTCGGCTTCAAGCTCGTCCAGGCCGAACCCGACGCCGTCACCGCCCATCTGCTGCTGCGCAACGCGCGGAAGTCGGGCGGGAGCAGTCCGGAGTCGGTCGTCTACGTGGTGGGGACCGTCGGGGTGGTGTGGCGGGAGGGCGATTGGAGGCTCGACC
This sequence comes from Kitasatospora sp. NPDC056651, assembly GCF_042792155.1. Lineage (NCBI taxonomy): Bacteria > Bacillati > Actinomycetota > Actinomycetes > Kitasatosporales > Streptomycetaceae > Kitasatospora > Kitasatospora sp. NPDC056651. The sequence continues at coordinate 47,210 of NZ_JBHTWX010000030.1, forward strand.
CTTCCGGTGGCGCCTCCCCTGCCCCCGCGACCGTGCCAGAGATCGCTGCGCCCGGCGACGCGGCGTTCAACGCGCAGGGCTGGACCGCGATCAGGCAGGCGTCGTGAGGCGTCGTCTGTCCGTTCTGCTCCTCGTCCTCATGACACTGGTCGGCGGCGTCATGGTCGGCCGACCGGCCATGGCCGACGACAAGGACGGCATCATCGGCTCGATCATCGAGGCGGGTTGCGACTTCGGGGTGGTCGGCATGTTCGACCACGTCACCGACGGCCATCACTGCAAGAGTCTCGGTGAGAACGTCAACGAGACGATCTCCACCGAGTGGAGGGACCTCTGGAACTCCGCCTTCGGGGAACTGCTCAAGGCCGGAATCGAGTTCGTCAAGGGACTCGTGAGGTTCACGCTGACGGTCGCCCTGCAAGGGCCGTCACTGAGGCTTGAGGACACCGGGCTGTTCGGTGAACGAGCCACACTGGCGGGGATGTTGGTGTGGCTGGGGCTGGTCGTCTCGGCGGCCGGCCTGGCGTGGCAGATCGGCCGCATGGCCGTCACCGGCCAGATGCGTCACCTCGGCCTGGCCCTCGGCGGGTGGTTGCAGAACTGTCTGCTGTGCGCGGGCGGGGTCTTTGGCGTCGCTCTTCTCCTCAGGACGGGGGACGTGCTGACCGACGGGCTGGTCGACCGGACCTTCGGTGACTCCGGAGCCGCCACCGGGCACATCGTCGACGTCCTGGTCCCGGACGTGGTCAACCCGTTCATCGTCATCTGCGGCCTGCTGGTGCTGGTGCCGGTCGGGTTCGTCCAGCTCGTGCTGATCTTTCTGCGCAATTCGGCGATCCCGGTCCAGTGCCTGCTGTTGCCGATCGCGGGCGCCGGGCGGGTCGGCGGCGAGACCACGCGCAAGTGGGCACCGCTTCTGATCCGGTCGATCCTCGTCGGCATCGTCTACAAGCCGATGGTCGCGGTGATCATCTGTTGCGGGTTCGCGGAGTTCGGACACGCCGGAACCGTGGTCGAGTGGCTGCGGGGCCTGACCACGCTGATGCTCGGGGCGCTCGCCCCGGCCGCGTTGGTACGGATCTTCGGTCCCGTCGCCGACGAGGTCGGCAGCGCCATGGGTTCGGGCGGGGCGGTAGCCGCCATGTCCGCGGCCGGCTCCTACGTCTCCCACAGGAGACGCAGCGGGAGCGAGACCGACGACTCCGGAGGCGCCGGTGCCGAGGGCGGTACCCGACCGGTCAGCGCGGTCGAACACGCGCGCCGTGTCGAGCAGGCGATGTCCGCGAACTCCGGCGCCGACGGGCAGGCGGAGACGGGCAGCGAGGCGCTCTCCCACGCGGCCCGGAACAGCGCGGCACAGGCCGGCCACATCCCCGCGCCGTCCACACCCCTCGACGGCGCGCCCGGAGCACCGGGCGCAGCGGGTTCCGGCGTCGCGGGCGCGGCGGCGGGTGGGGCCGGCCTGACCATCCAGGTGCTGGACGGGCTGAACGACGTCGTACAGCGCGGCGCGGGCGAGATCGGGAACGGACATGGAGGAGGTCGGCTGTGAGTACCCGGGAGGTACCTGACGGGCTGGTGGTGAGCGGCCTGCGCACCCGCCGCTCCTTCGGTATGGGAAACCTGTCCAAGGAGGCGACGATCGGCGCCGCGATGGCGATGGCGGCTGACGGGCTCATCGGCGTCCGCCACCCGGCCAGCCTGCTCGTCACCCTCCCGCTGACTGGTGCCGTCGTAGGGCTGGCGGCCGTACGACGGCACGGAATGTCGGCGTTGGCCTACTACCGGGCCCGGCTGGCGTGGTGGCGCGCGTACCACGCGGGTGCCACCTCCTACCGACGCGTCCTTCTCCCGCAGCCCTACTCACTCGACCTGCCCGGGGTGGGCGCGAGCTCGTCGCTGATCGCCGCCCACGACCCCACGACCGGCCGCAAGGTCGGGGTCGTCCACGACCGTTCCACCGGTCGCATGACGGTCTCGACTCTGCTCGCGCCCGGTGGGAGCCTCATGGCGCACACCGGTGCTGTGCGCTCCGGGCTGCGTACCTGGGGCGAGGTCCTCAACACCATGGCGACGGCGGAGCAGATCAAGGGCGCCTCGGTCACCATCCAGATCACTCCGGGCGCGGGCGAGGCCCTGGCCGACGACGTCCGGGCCCGCCGTCGGCCGGACGCTCCCCGACTCGCTCTGGACACCATCGACGAGCTGGTTCGCACCACGCCGCAGGCCACTGCCCAGGTTGCCTCCTGGATGAGCGTGACCGTCGACCCGTGCGCGACCGCCAATCCCCCGTCCGACCTCGCCGAGCAGGTCGGCGAGACCCTGCGGGTGGTGGACACCCTCGATCTGAGCGGAACCGGGACCGACATGGTGCGCAGGGCCACCCCGACCGATCTGCGCCGTATCGTCCGCTCCGCCTACGACCCCGGTGTGGCTCTTGCTCGGGACGAGCAGTTCGGCGAGTTGCAGTGGGGAGAGTGCGGCCCGGTCGCCGCCGACGACTGGGTGGAGTCCTACGCCCACGACGGCGCGGTGTCGGCCAGCTGGGTTCTGGAGGAGATGCCGCGTCGACCGATTCCGTACAGCGTGCTGCTGCCGCTGTTGGCCCCCGGTCGGTTCCAGCGGAGGATCACCCTGGGCTACCGCGTCCTGGAGCCGCACGAAGGTGAAGCGCTGCTGGAGCGGGAGATCTCCGCCGCCGAGCACCGCGCTCAGGCCACCGCGGAGGTCAAGGGCCGCGCCCGGTGGTCCCAGAAGGCGGACTACCAACGCGCGGAGCAGGCCGCTCGCCAGGTGGCCGGCGGTGCCCAGGTCGTCGACTGGACCTTGTCGGTCACCACCACTGCCCGGACGCCCACCGATCTGCCCGCGGCCCTTCAGGAGCTGAAGCTCGCCGTCGCCGGAACCCGGGGAATCCGGATGCGACCGGCCTTCGGTGCCCAGGCAGCCGTCTTCGCCGCCGGACTGCCCATCGGCTACAACCCCCTCGTGAAGTAGGAAGGCCCGTGAAGTCGGGAAAGACGAAACTGCTGACTCCTCGTTGGGTCCCTGACGCCGCGCCCGGGGCCAGGCCACGACGGGCACGGACCGGTGGCAGGATCCACGCCCCGCGATTGGGCTGGGGAGGCCCTTTCGGCGGCCGCGCCGCCGTGGAGGACACCGGCACCGTCTACACCGGACCGACCAGCCAGATCGGGCTGATCGGCCCGTTCCTTCTCGGTGCGGGCCTGCCCGCACGCGGGGTTCCGGTCGGCCCCGACGTGCTCACTGGCGAGCTGGTGTGCGCCGACCCGTCCGGCTGGACCGGAAAACTGACCACCAACCCGGGTGTCTGGGTGATGGCGCAGCCCGGTGTCGGCAAGAGCGCTCTGGTGAAGCGCTTCTGCCTCGTCTACGCCGCGTTCGGTCACATGATGTGTGTGCCGGCGGACGTCAAGGGCGAGTACACCACTCTGATCCGCGAACTCGGCGGCAGCGTACTGAGGATCGGCACCGGGTCCGACCGGATCAACCCGCTCGACTCCGGCCCGCTGCCGGGCCGGCTGGCCTCGCTGCCCGCCGCCGAGCGAGGGGCCTTGCTGGACGGCCTGAACGCCCGCCGTCTGGAGACCCTCGGCGCCCTGCTCGCCACCAGGTGTGGACTCGGCCGCCAGCCCGACGAGATCGAACGCTCGGCGCTGACCACCGCCGTACAGCTCGCCGCCGACGCCACACCAGGCACCGACCCGGTCATCCCCGATGTCATCGCCGTACTGCGCCAAGCCCCCGAGGCCCTGCGGGCCAAGCTCGCCGCCGAGGGCGACACCTACCTCGACCTGACCCGCTCGGTCGTGGCCGGCCTGGACAACCTGGTCGACGGGCCGCTGAAGGGCATGTTCGACGGGCCGACCACAACACCGATCGACCTGAACGCCCCGGCGGTGTCCGTGGACATCGACGCCCTACGCGCCAGGGGCCGTGACGTCGTCTCCGCCGGCATGATCGCCAGCTGGGCCTACACCTACAGCACGATCGACAGCGCACGCAGCCTCGGCGTGATCCGTCGCCGGCTGGTACTGCCCATGGACGAGATGTGGCGGGCCCTGCGATCGGGCCCCGGCCTGGTCGATGCCATGGACTCCATCAGCCGTCTCAATCGCACCACCGACGACGTCACCATCTACGTGACGCACTCGCTCCAGGACATGGAGGCCCTGCCCACCGAGGAGGACCGGGCCAAGGCGAGGGGGCTGATGGACCGGTGCGACACCTGGGTGATCGGCGGCTCGACCGACGAGGAACTGAGCCGCGTCTCCGGCAAACGAGCCCTCACCGAGCAGGAACGGATGATGATCACGTCTTGGGCTTCGGCGACCAGCACCGGTCTCGACACCACCGACCAGATCCACCCCGGGCGCGGCAAGTACCTGATCAAACTCGGAAGTCGGCCGGGCATCGCCGCGTCGATGACGCTCACCACGACCGAACAGAGGCTCTACCACACCGACGCGGCCGGGAACGAGACTGAGGAGACTCGTCGATGATGACCGAGAACGACCGGGCGTGGCTCTCCGGTGGCGTCCTCGTCGGCGGCTCGGTGGCCTTGTCCGCGTCCACCTGGGCCGGGGCCGCCGCAGGCGCCGCCCTCAGCGGAGCCGGCATCCCGGCGCTCAGCCCGTACACCGTCCTCGAGATGGCGCGTGACTGGCACTCCGTCTGGCCGCACTCCCCCACCGCCAGCGGCATCGGCGCCGCGCTCCTCGACCTCGCCGTCGTCGCCGGCATCGTCCGGGGTCTGTGGGCGGGCCTGCGCTGGTTCCACAACGCCTCCCACCTCGCCACCCTCCACCAGGTGCGCGACCTCACCCCCGAGCGGGCCGCCCGCACCGCCGCCCGGCTCCGGGTGTCCCTGCGGGACGTCAGGCCACAGGATGTGGCCGCGCGCGATCGTGGCGTGCTGCTCGGGGACCACCTGCCCACCGGCGTGGAGCTGCGCGGCTCCGACGAGGACACCTACCTCGCCCTGATGGCGCCCCGGGCCGGCAAGTCCTCCGCGATCGCGATCCCGGTCGCCGAGGAGGCCCCGGCGGCCCTGCTGCTGACCAGCAACAAGCCGGACGTCTACGCCGCCACCCTGGCCTCCCGCCGGAGGGCGGGCGACGTCTGGGGTTTCGACACCCAGGGCGTCGCCCGGATCGAGCGCGCATGGTGGTGGGACATCGTCGCCGAGGCCGAGACGCTCGACCGTGCCGAGCGCCTGGCCTCGCACTTCGTCAACCAGGTGAAGTCGGACGGGGCCGACCCGTTCTGGGCCCAGGGCGCCAGCGATCTGCTGGTCGGGATGCTCCGTGCCGCCTGGTGGGACGGCGCCACCGTGCGGGACGTGCTCAGGTGGCTGGCCGACCCCAAGGAGCGGGCGCCGCTGCGGATCCTGTACCAGCACGAGGAGGTCCTCGCCGAACAGGTCGACAGCTCCATCAACATCGCCGAGGAGACCCAGTCCGGCATCTACCAGAACGCCCGTACCGCCGTCAGCGCGCTGCGCGACGAGAAGGTGCTCGCCTGGATGCTCCCCGACAAGCACCGGCCCCGGTTCCGGCCGGAGGAGTTCGCGCTCAGCCGGGACACCCTCTACCTGCTCAGCAGGAAGGGCGGCGCCGCCTCCGCCGTCGTCGCCGCCCTCGCCGACTCCGTGTTCACCGCGGCTTCCGAGGCCGGCGAGCGCCACGGCGGGCGTCTGCCCGAGCCGCTGCGCGCCGTCCTGGACGAGGCGGCCAACATCTGCCGGATCGAGGATCTGCCCGACCTCTACAGCCATCTCGGGTCACGGGGCATCACCCCGTACACGATCCTCCAGTCCTACCGGCAGGGCGTACGGGCCTGGGGGGAGGTCGGCATGGACGCGCTGTGGGGCGCGGCCACGAAGAAGGTGATCGGTGTCGGCCTGGACGACCCGCGTTTCGTCAGCGACATCGCCACCCTGGTCGGCAACCACGACATCACCCGCGAGTCCCGTTCCAGGAGCCGCGACGGTGGTTCGACGTCCTTCAGCGAGCACCGCGAGCAGATCCTCGAACCCGCCCAGGTCCGCGCCATGAAGCGCGGCACCGCCCTGCTGCTGTCCACCGGCATGCCCGTCGCCCGGATCGCCCTGCGCCCCTGGTACGAGGAAGCGGCCATGGCCCACCTCGGCCCGGCGATGACGTCCGAGGAGGCCGCCATCGCCAAGCGTGCCGCTGTCGCCTGGGAGCAGCGGAAGACGGCGCGCCGTGGCTGACGAAGCCGCGGACCGGGCGCTCACCGAGGACGTGGAGGATCTCAAGGCCGTGCTCCGGGCCGTTCAGGCCGAACTGCGGGACCTGCGGGAGGCCGGGTCGGGCAGAGTCGTCTCGGGCACAGTCGTCTCGGGACCAGCCGGGTCGGGACCAGCCGGGTCGGCGGGCGACGGGGGCAGGCCGCCTGGCGGGGGCGAGGCACCCGGCGACACCGGAGAGGAGCGGGAGGAGCAGGAGGAGCGGGAGGACGACACCGAGTGGCAGTACCCGCCCTTCCTCTTCCTCCTTGAAGGTGAGCAGCGGGACGCCGAGCTGAGGCTGCTCGCGGAGTGGGTCGAGGGCGTCCTCGTTCCCGGCTGCCTCGCCGAGGTGTCCGCCGACGCCCGGTGGTGCCACCGGTGGATCGAGCACTGGGACGCCGTCGGCGTGCTGCACGCGTTGTGGCTGGCCTGGCAGGAGCTCACCGATCCTGCCACCTGCGGGTTCACGGGGCCCAGTGTCTGGTACCGGGACCACTACCGCCCCCATGTCGCCGCCCTGCGCGGCCCGGGTGGCCCGTTCGGTGGTTGCACCAAGGGTGAGCACCGGACCGAGCACCGGTTGCCCGGACTGGTGCCCAGCGCCTGGTGCGGCACGGAGGACGAGGTCTGATCGGCCACTGTTACCGGGGCTTCCTGCGCGGATGGAGCGCGCCGACCTCTCGGGACAGTTCGGACGCCCGGTGCGCGGGCAGCCGCGTCGGTTCCGGCGGGCGGGCCGTCGTCGTACTGCGGGCACGGGCGGCGGCGGCCCGCGCGCGCCGGGTGTCGACCGAGGGGTACCTCGCCGACCTGATCGAACTCGCCTCCGGCTGAACGCCGAAGGGCGGCCCCGGTCTGGATGGTCGGGTCCGCCCTTCGGCGTGCTGGTGGTGCCTACCAGGCGGTCGGCGGCGCACCGGCAGCGTGGTGCATGTCGGTGAGGGCGGAGGTCAGGCGGGCGGAACCGACGGTGGCCGCGAGTGCGGCGGCCCGGGCGGCGTGGTGGTCGGCTTCGATGCGCTCGCCCTGCCGGTAGAGCACGGTGGCCAGGCGGGCGGTGGCCATCGCCCGCACCCGGGCCTGGGTGGTGTCGGCTTCGGCGGCCCGGCGCAGGTCGGCGACGACCTGGGGGTTGTGGTGGCCGGTGGTGGTGGACAGCAGGTAGAGGGCGAAGCCGGTGTCGCTGCCGACTTTGGCGGCGGTGATGGTCTGGGTCCAGGCCGGCCCCGCGGAGAGGTCGACGACGCGCTCGTAGGTGCGCTCCGCGGTCAGCAGGTGTCGGGCCGTCTGCCGCTCGTCACCAGTCAGGGCGTGGGCCTGGGCAGTGACAGCGGCGAGCATCGCCCGCGCGGCGGCGGGCAGGCGCCCGTTCACCCGCTCGGCCAGCAGGAGAGCTTGGTCGGGGCGGCGCAGGTGGATCTCCTGGCGGGCCGCGTTGGTGGCCAGGTGGCACAGCAGCCCGGGGTCGCCGTGCTCGCGGCCGGCGGTCAGGCCCAGCTGGAACAGCGGGCGGGCCTCGTCGTGGAGGCCGACGTCGAAGCTGGACCAGGCGGTCAGGTTGGCCAGGCGGGTGATCACACCGAGCAGCGCGGTACGCACGGCGGGGGTGGTCGATGCGGTGGTGAGGTCGATGGCGGCGTGCAGTTCGCGCAGTGCGAAGTCGCGCACGGCACGGCCGCCGGAGGCGCGGTCCCAGTGCTCCAGGACGCTGGTACGCTCGGCGATCGCGGTGACCTCGGCCCTGCGCAGGCGGGAGAGCGGCCGGTCGGGTGGCAGCAGGGCGGCCAGCGCGGCGGCGAGGACGTCTCGGCGGTTCGAGTCACTCACCTCATCGGGATGATCGTGGTGGATCTGCTTGGCGACCAGGCCCAGCTCGGCCGCCGTACCCACCCTCAACACCAGGCAGAGCGCCTTCCGGTAGTGCTCGTGCGGCCAGGTGATGAGGCCCCGTTCTATGCGCGAGACGTAGCCGGCGTCAAACGGCGATTCCCGCCCGGTCGCCTCCTCGACAACCTCCCGAACCCGGTCGGCGACCTGACGCTGCGTCAAATGCAGGGCGAGCCGTGCGTGCCTGAACAGCGCGTTCACCACAGCGCACCACCCCCAACTCTCGGTTCAGGGAGATGATTCAGCGTATCAAGCGGCCCGCGGACTGCCCACCGACCTGCCCTGCCGCCTTCACCCGATCAGGTGGTCTCCTGGATGTGCCCGACCCACCAGCAGGGACCGAACACTGGCAGGCCGCGCAACGGACGCTCGGGGCCGGCTCGGGGCCGTACAGTCCAGCCATGACCGACACCACCGCGTCGTGGCGCGAGATCGAACGCACCACCGTCTTCAGCAAGTTCGGCCGGTCCGTCGACCGCGTCGACTTCGAGCTGCCCGACGGACAGAAGGAGGAGTTCTACCTCAAGCGCGAGCGCCCGGGCGGAGCGGTGCTCGCCCTCACTCCCGACCGGCACGTCATCCTCGCCCGCCAGTACCGGCCCGGCCCCGCCCGGGTGCTGTACGAGCTCCCCGGTGGCTTGATCGAACCCGGGGAAGAGGCGATCGAGGCGATCGCCCGCGAGCTGCTGGAAGAAACCGGCTACCGGGGCGCAGTCCACGCCGCCGGACCGTACTGGCACGACGCCTACTCCAACGTCCTGCGCACCGCCTTCTTCGCCACCGACTGCGTCAAGGTCGCCGAGCCGACCCCGGAACGCACCGAGTTCATCGACGTCGTCACCCTCCCCCTGGACGAGTTCCGCACCACCGTGCTCCGCAAGGGCGAGATGACCGACACCGCCGCCGCCTACCTCGCCCTGGACGCGCTGAACCTCCTGTGACCGGGAGTCGGCGGGCGGGCCGGGCCGCGGCACCCATGCTCACCCGCCCACCCCGGGAGAACCACGTGACCGAACGGAGCACCACCGACACCCGCCCCGCCGACTGGTACACCAGCACCCTCGTCTCCCTGCCCACCCGGGCCGCCGCCCTGGTCCTGGCCGGCGGCAAGGGCTGCCGCCTGCGTGCGGGCGGCGACCCTGAATTGAACCGCACGCCGAAGGTGCTGGTGCCGATCGACACCCCCGCAGGCCGCACCCCGATGCTGGGCCACGCGCTCGCTCAACTGGCCGCCGTGGGGTTCCGCCGTATCGCGGTGCTCACCAGCACCGACCACGCCAGCGGCGCCGAGGCCGTCGAGACCTACGCCCTCACCCACTCTGCCCGGCAGGTGGAGCTGACCGTCCACCGCGAAGACCGCCCGCTCGGCACCGCCGGCGCCGCCTACGCGGCCCTGACCCATCTGCCCGACACCCCGGCCGCGGTGGTCCTGCCCGCTGACACGCTCTTCCCCGCCGCGCTCCTGCCCTCGGCCCTCGCGGCGCACCGTGACCGGGCGGCGGCGGTGACCTGGACCGTCACCAGCGTGCCCGGCCAGGGTGCGCAGAACGCGGGCCGGCTCTTCCTCGATCCCGACGGCGCGTTCGTCGTCCACGCCCTGGAGGGGGTGGACGCCACCCTGCCCGCCGCAAGCCGGCAGGGCCTGCGGCAGGCCACCAGCACCGGCGCCGTCATCCTGGCCCCCCTCCCCTTCCGGGCCCTCTTCGAGGAGTACGCCCGACGCCTCGCCCGCCCCTGCGAGGCCGACCTGTACCGGCAGTTCATGCCCTGGGCGATCAGCCAGGGCCAACCCATCGGCGCCTACGACATCCGCACCCCGGCCCCCGACCTCGGCACCCCCGACCGCCTGGCCGCCTTCGGCCGCACCACCGTCTGAAAGGAGGTCAGCACCGTGCTCACCGAACCGACTGCGCTGACCGAACAGCAGGTCCGCCACTTCCGCGACCTCGGCTACCTGCGCCTGCCCGGCCCCGGCCTGCCCCGTGACCTCCTGTCCGACGTCGCCGAGGTGGTCCGCGCCCGTGCCGCCCGCCTGCCCGCCGGGCAGTCCAAGGTCTACCGGCTCTACCAGCACGACCGGACCCTGATGCACCGCCTCGTCTCCCACCCCGCCCTGACCGGGCCGCTGACCATGCTGCTCGGACCGAACGTGGTCTACGTTCTCAACCGGCACAACCAGGGTTCCCTCAACGCCCCCGGCGCCCAGGAGTCGCGGTTGCACCGCGACATCCTCCAGCCCACCCGCGGGCTGCTGACCGCCGTCGTGTACTTCGATGACGCCACCGTGGAGACCGGCTGCACGTGGATCGTCCCCGGCTCCCACCGCGCGCCGTACGTCGGCGTCCCGCAGCCGGACGGCGGCGGCACCTGGATGGACGAGCACCCCGAACTCGCCGACCTCGCCGAGCAGGCCGTACCGGTGCCGGTCCCCACCGGCGGTGTCCTGCTCTTCGACGGGACCGCCTTCCACACCGTCGGCGCGAACAGCGGCGGATCGACCCGCACCAGCGTGGTCCTCGGCTACCGGGCCGCCGACGAGCTCGACGCCCGCCCCGACCCCGAGCGGCAGGTGGTCGTCGCCGGCGCCCACCTGTACCGGGGCAACGACCGGCCGAGCTGACCCGGACGCCCGTCCAGGAGGTGGTTCGGTCGAACCACCTCCTGGACTCGATGGCGATGCTCGAACCACTCTGCGAGGTTTCGACTGAGTCGCTTACGCGCCGACGAGCCGACGAGCCGACTGGAAGTGCGCTCGCCGGTCGGATCGTCCGCTCATCGGCCTGCCGAGGCGCCGTCATGATCTTCAAGAAACCTTCGTCACCTGAAGATCGCCCGGTGAAGATCGGAAAAGTCCCCGAGGCCTTCAAAACCCCTTCAGAAACCCGATGACGCCGCGACGTCGACGAGCCGTGCGAGCACGGACCCCACGACGCGGAGCCAGGTTCCGTTGGCCCTCGTCGTGTTGTCGACAAGGGCCGCTGTCGGCTGCGCCAATGGGGAGGGCTTCGAGGGAGCCTCACCGCGTAGCCGACCCGGTCCATTCTGACCAACAAAGACTGGCTGTGGACTGGAACATGATCTTTGGCGGTATCTCTGCTGCCGCCGCTGTGGGCTCGTTTGCTCTGCAGGGAGTGGACGCGCGGAAGAAACGTGGCGGCGACCGTGATGCGGAGTCCGGGAAGGAAACGGACGAGGCCGCGGCGCCGCCCGAGGCCGGCAGCGCCGCGGTCGATCCCGATGGTGACCAGGCCGAGTAAGTAGGTAGGAGAGGGTGGGACGACCGGCTTATGGCGGTGTCCCACCCCTTCCCGTCAGGGGCGGCCGAGGGCTCGGAAGGCCCAGCCGGCCGCGCGCCAGCGGTTAGCGTTGAGGGTGCCGCGGGCGTCGATGACCCTGGGGACGGCGATGTGCTGGGCGAGGTCGGCGGGGTCGGTGTCGGAGTACTGGGGCCAGTCGGTCAGGTGCAGCAGCAGCCCGGCGCCCGTGACGGCCGCGGCGGGGTCGTCGGCGTAGTCGAGGTGGGGGTAGGCCCGGCGGGCGTTCTCCATCGCGGCGGGGTCGTGGACGGTGACCTCGGCGCCGGCCCGCTGGAGGGCGTCTGCGACGTCGAGGGCCGGGGAGTCGCGGATGTCGTCGGTGTGGGCCTTGAATGCGGCGCCCCAGACGGCGATCCGCTTGCCGATCACGGTGCCGCCGAGCGTTTCGCGGGCGAGGTAGATGGTGTGCTCGCGGCGGCGCCGGTTGATCGCCGCGACCTGGCGGAACAGGCCGGTGTCGGCGCCGAGTTCCTCGGCGCGGTGGGTGAACCCGGCCAGGTCCTTGGGCAGGCAGCCGCCGCCGAACCCGAGGCCGGGCCGCATGCCCTTGGCACCGATCCGGTGGTCGTAGCCCAGGGCGAGGGCGACCTGCTGGACGTCGGCGCCGGCCAGTTCGCAGAGCTCGGCCATCGCGTTGATGAAGGAGATCTTGGTGGCGAGGAAGGCGTTCGCGGCGCCCTTGATCAGCTCGGCGGTCGCGATGTCGGTGACGATCAACGGGGAGCCGGCCGCCAGGATGCCGGCGTAGACGTTCCGGAAGACGGCCTCGCTGCCGGTGTCGCCGTCCTCGACGCCGAGGACGATCCGGTCGGGCTCCAGGGTGTCCAGGACGGCGAAGGACTCGCGCAGGAACTCCGGCGACCAGGCCAGGCGGACGCTCGCCCCGTCGCGGACGTGTTCGTCCAGGGTCTGCCGCAGCTCGGCGACGGTTCCGACCGGGACGGTCGACTTGCCGACGATCAGTGCGCCGTCGCCGAGCCTGGGGGCCAGGCGGCGGACGGCGGTGTGCAGGTGGGTGAGGTCGTAGGCGCCGCTGCCGTCCTGCTGCGGGGTGCCGACGCCCAGGAAGTGGATGTCGGCGAAGACGGCGGCCTCCGCGTAGGAGGCGGTGAAACTGAGCTGGCCGGTGGCGGTGTGCTTGGCGAGCAGGTCGTCCAGGCCGCGTTCGACGAACGGGGCCTGGCCCTTGTTCAGGGCGTCGACCTTGTCGGTGTCGGTGTCCATGCCGAGGACCTGGTGGCCGAGTTCGGCCATCGCGGCGGCGTGGGTCGCGCCGAGGTAGCCGCAGCCGATCACGGTGAGCTTCACGAACGTGTCCTTCCAGAGGGGGCGGGGTGCCGCCCGGCCGGGCGCCCCGGTCCCCCTCGAGGACGGAGGCGTCAGACGCCGGGCTGGGCGGCGAGGAAGCGGTGGATGCCGTCGCGGATGAACGGCGGGATGGTCAGAACGGGCAGGTGCCCGGGGGCGAAGAACTGGAGCTTGACGCCCTCGGCCAGCGGCAGCGCGGTCTCGTCGCCGTCCCAGGCGGCGGCGAAGAAAGTGATGATCTGCCCGGACCCGTGGGTGTCCCGGGTCTCGAACAGCTCGGTCAGGCCGCCGACCGTCAGGCCGGCCTCTTCGTCGAGCTCCCGGACGATCGCATCGGCGGGGGTCTCCCAGGGGTCGCAACCGCCCCCGAGGAGACTCCAGTGATCAGGCCAGGCAATGCCGTCGAGGTCGTCGCGCAGGTGCAGCAGGAGCTCGCCGCGCCGGTTGGTGATGATCGCGACGGCTCCGCGCGGTTCGGCGGCGGCCGGGTTCTCGGGAAGGGTGTCCATGTGCTCACCGTAGCGAGCTGACGCCCTGTCATGCCGCTGCGGCCAGGGTGTGGTCGGTGAACCAGGCGGCGGCCATCAGGGCCTGCATGCGGGTGCGGTCGAACCGGCCGCCGGGCCGGAGGCCGCCGGCCAGAAGCGGGTGTAGCCCGTGTGGGGCCTGGTCGAGCGCCGAGCTGATCTGGGCGGTCGCCCAGCCCTCCAGTGGGCCGGACAGCCAGCTCGGGACCGGGGAGGCGAAGCCGAGCTTGTCCCGGCTGCCCCAGACCTCCCGGGGCAGGCCGAGGGCCTTCGCCGCGTCCCGCAGGATGCGCTTGCCGGCAGCCGGGTCGGAGATCTTGTGCTCGACGGGCAGCCGGTAGGAGAACTCGACCAGGTCCCGCGCCAGGTAGGGCGAGCGCCGCTCCAGCGCGAACGCGGAGGCCAGCTTGTCCGAGGTCATCACCAGCGGGCGCCAGGCCGTGGCCAGGTCCGCCAGCGTCAGCCCGCGTGCCAGGTCTCCGCCGGCGCGGGCCAGGGCGTCGGTGACCAGCTCGCGCAGCCGCCCGTCCGGGTCCTGCCCGCGCAGGATCAGCTTCGCGATCGCCTCGGCCGGTCCGAGCGGCTCGCCGGTGGAGCCGGTGAGCTTGGAGGCGAGCGGCCGGTAGGCGTCCAGCCCGGCTCCCCGCACGGCCTCCGGGCCGAAGAGGACGAGCGCGTGGCGGACGTAGCCCATGAGGAACTCGTCCGGTCCGAGTCCGCCGACGACGACGCGGATGCCGCGCGCGGCGACCGCCCGGTAGGCCATGTGCTCGGAGAACGTGGACGCGTTGCCCATCGGGTAGTCCAGCGCGTGCATGATCTGAGGCAGCGAGCGGGTGAAGTCCTGGATGGTCGGCTCGATGACGACCAGTTCGGCGCCGATGTCCCGGGCGACGACGGCCGCGGTCGCGGACTCGTCGAGGCGGTCCTGGCCGGGGTAGCGGACCGTGACGCAGAGCTGGGGCCGCATCAGGTAGGCCAGCACCGAGGAGTCGAGGCCGCCCGACAGCAGCAGCGCGAAGTCCCCGGCCGGTGCCCGCATCGGGACGCGGTCGGCCAGCAGGGTGGAGAACCGGGCGAGCGCGCTTTGGTAGTCGCCCTGCCAGGGCTCCAGGCCCTCCAGGGACCACCAGGTCCGCTGGACCAGCGAACCGGTGGCGATGTCGAAGGCCAGAAGACCTGCGGGCGGGAGGAGCTGGATGCCCTGGAACGGGGTGTCGGCGCCGGTCGGTGTCTCGATGCTCAGCATCTCGGGGCGGACGACCAGCGGGGCGGTGCCGTAGCCGGTCAGGGTGGTGACCTCGGAGGCGAACGCGAGCCGGCCGCCGTCCAGACGCCAGTAGAGCGGCTTCTCGCCGAGCCGGTCCCGCGCGAGGAACAGCCGGCCCTCGCGCGGGTCGTAGGCGGCGAGCGCGAACATGCCGTCCAGGCCGGCCATGCAGCCAGGGCCGAGCTTGGCCCAGGCCCGCAGGACCAGGTGGGCGTCCGTCTCGCCAGGCTCCAGCGGGATGCCCCAGGCCTCGGCGGCCTGCCGGTAGTTGTAGATCTCGCCGTTGAAGGTGAGGACGATGCCGCTGGCCGGGTCCAGATAGGGGCCGGGGTCGGCGGCGGTGTCGACGATCAGCAGGGTGTTCATGGACAGCACCGCCCGGCCGTCGGCCGAGATCAGGTGCCGGGTGCCGTCCGGGCCGCGGTGGTGCTGCGCGAGTCCCATCGCGGCGACGGTCGTCTCGTGGCGGACGGCGTCGGCGCCGGCCAGTCCTGCGATTCCGCACATCTGGTTGTCACCCCCGAGCGTGAATCGGTGGTGGCCCCCGCCGGAAGGTGGTCCGTCCCGGCGGAGGCCCGAAGCACCAGGCAACCGCCTTGCGGCCGGTGCGGGCAGGGCTCGCAAGGGGGCTCACAACTCGCGAAAGCGGTTCACCGTGAGCGGTGGAGGCAATACCCTCGGTGACCCGGCCTCAGCTGCCGGATGTACGACTTCTCGTGCCCAGTCGCGTACGACTTCCGCGCCAAGGCGCGCGGGACCGATTGAGGGGGACGCTGTGGCGTCGACCACCCGCCGGGCCAAGCCGCCGAACGAGGCTCTGACCCGGATGATCGAAAAGTGTGAGGGTGCCAGCCACAAATCGCTGGCCCTGCGGGTGAACCAGCTCGCTCACGAAGCCGGGCTGACCACGACATATACGCATACCTCGGTCGCGAACTGGTGCCGCCGGGGCATGGTCCCGGACTGGCCGGTGCCCAAACTGCTGGCCCAGGCGATCGGCGAACGGCTCGGCCAGCCCGTGCAGTTGGCGGAGATCGGCATGGCGGATGCCGAGACGCCGGACGCCGCGGTGGGGTTGGATTTCCCGCGAGACCCCGCCGACGCCGTGCGCGTCGCCACTTCGTTCTGGAGCACTGTGAACCGCCGCGACTTCCTGACCGGGACGGGCTTCGCCGTCTCCGCGTTCGCCACCCCGGTCACCCGCTGGCTGGTCACCCCGGAAGACGGCGACGCCGCCCACCGGGGCCGCGGCCAGGTCGGCGCCGCCGACCTCACCGAACTGCGGGACGCCGCCGACGACGCCCGGCGCTGGGACTCGAAATACGGCGGCGGGAACTGGAAGGCCAACTCCGTCACCGCCTGCCTCCAGGAACGCGCGGTACCGCTGCTGAACGGATCGTTCAGCGACGACGTGGGCCGCCAGCTGTTCTCGGTGACCGCCGAGCTGTCCCGCCTTGCCGGCTGGACTGCCTTCGACGTCGGCCAGCACGACGCCGCCCAGCGGCACTTCATCCAGGCTCTCCGCCTCGCGCGGGCCGGCCGCGACGTCGAGCTCGGCTGCTATGTGCTGACCACGATGGCGATGCAGACCCTGCTGCGGGGCTTCGCCTCGGAAGCCATCGACATGACCCAGGGCGCCTTCCAGCGGGCCAAGGGCCATGCCGCCCCCCGGGTGCTGGCGTTCACCAAGCTCATCGAGGCCAGGGCCCATGCCCGCGACAACAACGCCAAGGCCGCCTCGGCCGCGCTGGCCGCCTCCGAGAGCCTGCTCGACCAGGCCCGCGACGGCGCTGGAGAACCCGCCTGGATCGACTTCTATCACCACACCCGGCTCTCCGCAGATGCCGCCGAGGTCTTCCGCGACCTCAAGAACCCCAAGGCCGCCCTGGCCTGGAACGCGCAGGCTGCCGCCATGCCGACCGGGGTGTTCACCCGCTCCGTCGGCATGCGCCTGGCGATCGTCGGGACCGCCCACCTCCAGAGCAAGGACCTCGACCAGGGCCTGGAGCTCGGCAACCAGGCCGTCGACATCCTCGCCCGCGTCCAGTCCAGCCGGGCGCTCGACTACGTCCGCGAGTTCAACGCCGCCCTCACCCCCTGGCGGCGCGAGATGGCGGTCCGCGACTTCCTCCATCGGCCCCGCAGCGAGCTCGGCGTCGCCGCCTGATCCTGGCTGGTCCCGGCAGCGGTGCTGCCGGGACCAGCGGGCCGACCGCTGGCCGGGCCAGTCAGGACCTGGAGAAACGCAGGACGAGGCAAGGCACCGGTGCGTCCGCGCCCGAAGGCGAAGCGCAACCCAGACCCGAGCGCCTTGATCCACTGGAGCGCGCGGTCGCGATGCTGCGCTCCGCGCACAGTCTGGCCGTGCACCTCGGTGCGCTGGCAGGCCTGCCGACGGTGCCGTCGCTGGCAGAGGTCCTGGCCGGGGCGCCGCCCCGCAGAGCAGCGCCGGCCATCATGCGGCTGGTGCACCAGGCGCTGGCCCTCGGTCTTCCATGCGCCCTGGTGCTCCCCTCCACGTCAGTCGATTCCGACCGTGCCGTCATGGCGGTAGGCCTGGGAGCGGCCTGGTCGTGCGCCGTCCGCCAGGGGGCGTACGGGAGCGCCGCCGCCTATCTGGAAGCAGCCCACCTGCTCGGGACACCGATGGACGAGCTGCTGATCGCGTGCACCGCCGACCAAGTGGTCCCCCTGATCCCCGCCACCAGCGAGTGCCTGGTCATCGTCACCAGCCGTTCGCCGTTGCCGGCACTCGCCGCTCTCGGTGCTCACCATCACCACCTGGGGCCCACTCGCGCCCACCCGCGCTCTCCGGTTGCTCACCCGAATCCTCGGCGAGGACCGGGTGTGCGCCGAGCCGGCCGCCGCCGAGGCCCTCGCTCGTACCTGCCAGGGCATCCCCCTGGCCCTGGGCCTGGCCGCCGGCACGGTGGTCCTCAACCCCGCACGCTCACTCGCCTCCCACACCGCGCTCGCCGCAAGCGGCTTGGACAGTGTCCCCGCTACCGCCACCGTCGCCCTCGCATCGCTACCCGACCCCGAAGCGCGCCTGCTCCGGGACGCCGCACTGATTCCCTCGCCCGATCTCGACCACCTCACCGTGGCCGCCGCCACCTCCGCGCCCGCCGGCCGAACCCTGCGACTGCTGCGCCAACTCGTGGCCCGGCACCTGCTGGAACACACCGGCCACCAACCCGTACGCGGCGACATCTACAGCATCCGCCCCCGCATCCGGGAACTGATCCGTGACCAGGCAGACACCCGGCGGCTCGTGGTGCAGCGCTACCTCGATCACCTGATCGCCACCGCCCAGCGACTCACCCCGCACCACCGCGTCCTTCCACGCCAACACCGCCACCATCCTGCCGAGCCAGTGCAACTAGCCAGGAGGTGATCCAACTCAACGCCGCACCTGAACAGCACCATCATCAAAGCCCGCCAAGGCGACGAAGTCACCACACGTGAGGTCCGTCATCCGGCTGCGCCCTCCTCGACGAGCAGAGCGGTGCACAGCGCGATGGAAGCATCCCGGATGTGGCGGGCGGCCATGTGACGATCCCGAATCTGCCGGAGGCCCGACGAGCAGCGACCGAGTCCGTCGAGAGCATCGGCGAGGTCACACAAGTCACTGACCAGGGTGAGGTCAGCCTCGTCAAAGCCGTCCTCGGGAACAGCTTCGGGCCGCGGAAGGTACACGGTCGCCTCGTTTGGCGCAGGCGGCAGCGACAATCGCGGCCGCCTCGTCGTAGCGCTCGTCGTCGACGGCCAGCTCCGCCAGCCTGTGTGCGACAACGATGGTCCTCTCCACAAGGCTGGCGGCGACCTGTTCGAGATCCTGCTGGTCGGGGCTCAGGTCCATGATTCGATCCTCCGATAGGGACTGTGGGGCCGTGCGGCGGCGGACACGCACGGTTCATGGCGGGTCGGGATCACTACCGCCCCCATGTCGCTACCCTGCGCGGCCCGTTCGGTGGTTGCACCAAAGGTGAGCACCGGACCAAGCACCGGCTGCCCGGCCTGGTGCCCGGCACCTGGCGAGCCACGGAGGACGAAGTCTGATCGGCCGCTGCTACCGAGTCTTCCTACGCGGATGGAGCGCCCCGACCTCTCTCGACAGCTCGGACGCCCGGTGCGCTGGCAGCCGCGCCGGTTCCGACCGGCGGTCCGCCGTCGCACTGCGGGCACGGGCGGCGGCGGCCTGCACGCGCCGGGTGTCGCTGGAGGGGTCACCAGTGAAACCGAGCGTGTTCCGGCGGTCAGCCTCCAGCACGGCCCGGGCGAGCGGGTGGCCGGCCGCCTCGGCCGCGCGGGCGACGGCGATCTGCGCTGCCGCCGACGCTTGACGAGCCGTGTTGTAGGCACTCGTGATGTGGCTGATCTGCTCTGCCGACGCCGGGTACCACCTGGTCCAGCCGTCCCTGATCTGGTCGGAGGGCGTGCTGCCGCGCGGGTTGTGGGCCGGGTCGGAACTGAGGAGCACTCCCCGCCGGACCAGGGTGGCGGCGATACGGGGGACGTGTTCGGCGATCACCTGTCCGGCGGCGGGTACTGCGTGCACGGCGGCCAGCAGGTACGGCGCGTCGCCGGGCGTCGTGATGATCTCGTGCGTCGCCCTGGGGGTGCGCTGCCCACCGTCAAGTCGGGTCCAGCCAGAGGAGAAGAGGGTGCGGCCGAGCCGGACCAGGGCGAACTCGGCCTCGCGCACGAGGCGGGGGTTCGAGCTGGCGGGCGCGCTTCCGAAGGCTGGCTTCCCGCTGTCCGCGGCCTGTCGCCAGAGCTTGGCGGCCGCACGCAGAGCCTCGCCGGCCGTACCGAGGCCACCCTGGGCGACCGGGTCGAAGGTGAGGAGGTCCCGGGTGTGCTCGATCAGCCGTGCGGTGAACAGGTGGGCCACCGCGCAGTGGCCGGCGACAGACGACAGCTCACCGATGGTGGCGTCCGGCAGGCGCTGATCCGCCTGCTGCGCCGTGTGGGCGGCGAGCCAGTCCAGGCCTGCGCCGACCGCCCGGAGCGCGTCCTCCTGTGACTCGCCCGGCCTTACCGGGTGCGGCACCGTCGTGGCCGCCGCCTGGAGGTGGGTGAGGCCTGGAGCAGGCACAGACGGGCGGGGCAACTGGAGCTGGCGCTGAATGCCGATCGCCGCCTGCTCGATCAGCACGGCACGCTCCCCGAGTCGGTGGGCCACCTCGTGGCGGCGGGCCACCCGGCGGGCGGGAGGGCACAGCTGGCCGATCCGTACGGCCACGCGACCTGCCGTGCTAGCGAGTTCGGCCGTCTCGGCGACCATGCGGCGCGCGACCCCGGCGCTGTCCAGGTACGCGGCGTAGGGACTGCGGGGCTCTCCGTCCGGCCCGTGGTGGCTGGCCACCAAGTCCCCCGCCAGACGGAGGAAGCGCGCAGCCTGGGTCAGGTGCGAGGCTGCCGGGTCGGGCTCGGGCCAGACGTGGAAGGCCTCGTCGCGCAGGAACCGCCCGAGGATCTCGATGTTGCTGTGCAGCCGGGCCACATCGCCCTCGGCGATGCCGAGCGGGTCAGGGGCGAGCGGTCCGAACCGGCCGGACGAACGGTGGAGGAGCTGGAAGACGTCCGCCAACGCCCCGCTACGGGCTGCATGTTGGCCCGGTGTACTCGACGCCTCGGCGTCGGCGGGGGTGAGGGCCGCCAGGGCGTACCCCATCCTGGATCCCGCCAAGGCCATGAAGTCACCCCAGGTGAGGTCCGTCATCCGGCTGCGCCCTCCTCGACGAGCAGAGCGTTCCGCAACGCGACGGAAGCATCCCGGACATGGAGGGCGGCCATGTGACGATCCCGAATCTGCCGGAGGCCCGACGAGCAGCGACCGAGTCCGTCGAGAGCATCGGCGAGATCACACAAGTCACTGACCAGGGTGAGGTCGGCCTCGCCAAAGCCGTCCTCGGGAACGGCTTCGGGCAGCGGAAGGTACACGGTCGCCTCGTTGGCGCAGGCGGCAGCGACAATCGCGGCCGCCTCGTCGTAGCGCTCGTCGTCGACGGCCAGCTCCGCCAGCCTGTGTGCGACAACGATGGTCCTCTCCACAAGGCTGGCGGCGACCTGTTCGAGATCCTGCTGGTCGGGGCTCAGGTCCATGGTTCGATCCTCCGATCGGGGCTGTGGGGCCGTGCGGCGGCGGGCACGCACGGTTCGGGATGGTTCGGGGCAAATGAACTCGACCCCTCGGCGTCGGCGGGGATGAGGGCCGCCAGGGCGTACCCCATCCTGGATCCCGCCAAGGCCATGAAGTCACCCCAGGTGAGGTCCGTCATCCGGCTGCGCCCTCCTCGACGAGCAGAGCGTTCCGCAACGCGACGGAAGCATCCCGGATGTGGAGGGCGGCCGTGTGGCGATCCCGAATCTGCCGGAGGTCGGACGAGCGCTCGCCGAGTTCGTCGAGTGCGTCGGCGAGTTCATTCAACTGGTCGACCAGGGTGAGGTCGGCCCCGGCGTCGCCGTCCTCGGGAACGGCGTCGGGCAGCGGAAGGTACATGGTCGCCTCGGTTGCGTAGGCCGCAGCGGCGAGCGCAGCCAGCTGGTCGTAGCGCTCGTCCCGGGCGGCCAGCTCCGCGAGCGCGTATGCGGCAGCGATCGTCCTGTCCATGGTGCTGGCAGCGACCTGTTCGAGATCCTGCTGGTCGGGGCTCAGGTTCATGATTCGATCCTCCGATCGGGACTGTGGGGCCGTGCGGCGACAGGCAAGCACGGTTCGAGATGGTTCGGGGCAATGGACCGGCTACCTGTGGATAACGCGGGCGCGAGGGCATGGCGATTCACCGGAACGTGTGAAACTGCTCAGCTCGCACCTGGTTTTCGTGTCACTTCTGCCGGGGCTTGCGCCCGGGCTGGACGGACATTCCGCCACGCCGCAGATGCGCGGGCTGCTCGCCCGCGGCGGCCGCCGGCCGTTTCGGAGGACGGTGGGCGGACCTGGCCGTCGCCGCACCCACCGAGACGCCCCCGGGCCGCACGGACACCGGGCCGGGCCGCTGCAGCGCTTCCCCCATCCGCCGCAGCCCGGGAACATCGACCGTGATGGACAGCGGCCCTGCCTCGGCGCCACGAACACCATCCCAACGCCGGGCGGACATGCTGTAGGCGCCGGCGGCATCGCCGAGGGCGAGGAGTGTCTCCGCGTTCGGCAGCGCGGCCTGGCCGCGGCGCAGCCTGTCGGAGACGAGCTGGGCGAGCCGGGCGATCGTCTCGCACGCGTGGATGGACACGTTGCGCAGGAACTCGGAGACACGGTGGTCGGCGAGGAGCCGTCCGGCGAACTCGCCTGCCCTCACCGTGAGGGTTCGCCACAGGCGGCCGACGGTCTCCCGGACGGCCTGAAGTTGATGCCATTCCCCGAGGTCGAGAAGGGCCGGGTGGCACCGGTCGGCATGACGGAGAGCCGTTTTGACGGCTTCCGCGTCCGGCCGGGCAGCGGGTGCGGCTGCCACTGGCTCGGTGACCGGCTTCGCGGTCCCACTCGGCGTCGCGGCGACTTGCCGCCAGCGAACCTGCAGCGCCTCGACATCGGCTTCCAGGGCCCGTCGCAGATCGTCGGCCGTGCTGCGCCCGTCGGGCACGATCTCCTTCCAGGCTTCCAGCACTTCTCGAAGCTGCTCCTTGAGATCGGGCAGCCCGGCGCCGTCCGTCATGGGCCGAGCGCCGACTGGCTGAGCCGTTTCCTCTTCGGCCCACAGCAGCAACTGTTCCGTCCGTGCCGCCGCCCGGATGTCCACCACCGGGGCCGCGTACGCCCGGGATTCCGGTTGCACGCGCGCCGGCTGATCGTCGGTTCCGACGCCTGTCGGCCATCCCCCTACGAGTCCGGCCGAGGCCGCATCCTCCTCGGCCAGCTTTTCCCAGATCCTCTGATCATTCGCTGGCGGAACACCGAGAATGAAGTTGTCCTGCTCCGCTGACTGCAGTGGTCGCATCGCTACCTCCAACACGACAAGCCACATATCCGAATATCGGTACCGGTGAGAAATAAATCGCTCCAGGCGAACGCCGATCCTCACCCGGCACGAGTGCCCCCGGTGTAGCACATACCCCTGCCAGCGTTCACCGATCAACGCGACCGTGTCCGGACTCATCGGTCAGTTCGCAGCTCAACCGGACGGAACGTCAAGTCGGCGCCGAACAGTTCACACCATGGAATGCAGGAGTAGGCACCCCGCACGAAGTCGACGAGCCTCGCCGGGATGCCCGGAGAACAGGTGCTGCCAGCCATGGTCCCGAATCCCACATTCTGTTTCGGCCTCTCACTGAATCCGGACCGAACTCTCGCGCACCAGGAACCTTGTAGCGGTGGTACTCGTCCGCCTGATTCGGCAGGATCCCTTCCATGAGGTCTCAGGGCAGTGGGCTGTCACCCTCGTGGGTCGCGCGAAAGGTCGTCACCTACGACGAACTCCAGGCTGTGGCAGGCTCGCTGTGGTGGCTGCAGTCCGATCCCGATCACGGTGGGGTCCAGCGCCTGATGCGTTCGGATCGCTCCGGCACGGTCGTCGCGGTGACGCCCTCCGGTCTCCCGGTCGGAAGCCGACTCCATGCCTACGGCGGCGGCAGCTTCGCCGTCACACAAACCGCTGTGTGGCTCGTCGGCGACGACGGTTCCCTCTTCCACCAGCCGTTCGACGGCATGCCGGGCATCGACGTCGTCGAGGTCAACCAGCCCGACCGTGCGACCCGGCGCAAGCGCGGCAAGACGGACGCGATCGATGCGGACGCGGCCGCACGGGCCGTACTCTCGGGACGTGCTACCACTCTGCCGAAGACCGCAGACGGTCCTGCAGCGGACATGCGCGTGCTGCGGCTGGCCAAGGAATCGGCCGTCAAGGCGCGCACCCAGGCGATGAACCAGCTCAAGGCCATCCTCCTGGTCCTCGACCCCGATCTGCGCGAACTGCTCACCGGACTGACCAACCCGGCCCTGATCGCCACCTGCGCGGCTCTCGATGACGACCGCGGCGAGGCGGCCTTCGCGATGCGCCTGCTCGCCGGCCGGGTCCAGAGTCTCTCCCAAGAGATCAAGGAGCTGACCAAGCGCACCACCAAGGCTGTCCGGACCAGTCGGCCACAACTGCTGGAGCTGGTGGGCGTCGGGCCAGACAGTGCTGCAGTCCTTCTCATCGCCGCAGGTGACAACTCCGACAGGCTCACGGATGAGGCATCGTTCGCGGCCCTGTGCGGCGTCAGTCCGGTCGAGCAGCCCTCCGGCAAGACCTCTCTGTCAGCCTTGGGTGAGACATCCCGCCTTGTCGGGTTAGCCTGAGAGGGCCCGAGTAGGAGTTCCACCCCTGATGACCAGCACCAATCCGTCCGCAGCCGACCCGGCTTCCCGGCCGAAACGCCGCACGTTCAGTCCCGAGTACAAGCTGCGGATCGTCGCCGAGTACGACGCCACGCCCGAGGGCGAGAAGGGCGCGGTCCTGCGCCGCGAGCGCCTGTACCACTCCCACGTCACCGAGTGGCGGGCCGCGCGCGACGCCGGGGCCCTGGAGAACCTGGTCGACCGGCGCACGAGCCCGGCCCGTCCGAAGAAGTCCGCCGCCGAGGCCGAGAACGAGAAGCTGCGCCGGCAGGTGGAACGGCTGGAGAAGGAGCTCGCCCGGAACAAGGCCGCGTTGGAGGTTCTGGGAAAGGCGTCGGCGCTCTTGGAAATGATCTCCGAGAGCGCGGACTGAGGCACGCCGCCGATCCCGTCGTGGACGAGGCGTTCACCGCCGTCGAACACGAGCTGGGCATCACGGCCGCGTGCCGGCTGACCGGCCGATCCCGGGCCACCCACTACCGCAGGCTGAAGCCGCCTCCCCCGCGCGGGCCCAGGTCCCCGCAGGTCCAGCCGTCGGCCCTGACGGCCGAAGAGCGAGATGCGGTCCTGGCGTTGATGAACAGATCCGAGTACGCCGAACTGCCGCCCGCGCAGATCCGGGCCCGCGAGCTGGACACCGGGCGCTACCACTGCTCGGTCTCCACGATGTACCGGATCCTGCGCGAGCGGGGGCAGTCGGGTGAGCGTCGCCGCCAGGCCACCCACCCGGCCAAGACGGTGCCCGAACCGGTCGCCGACGGTCCCTCCCAGGTGTTCACCTGGGACATCACCAAGGCGGCCGGCCCCCGCAAGGGCATCTGGTACCACGCCTACGTCATCATCGACATCTTCAGCCGCTACATCGTCGGCCACACCGTCGAGCTGGCTGAGGAGTCGATCCGCGAGACCATCGCGCGCAACGGCATCGTCCCCGAGACCGTGCACGCCGACCGCGGCACCTCCATGACCTCCGGAAAAGTCTCCCAGCTGCTGATCGATCTCGGCGTCACCAGGAGCCACTCGCGCCCCAGGGTCTCCAACGACAACCCCTACAGCGAGGCCCAGTTCAAGACCACCAAGTACATGGCCGACTTCCCGAAGCGGTTCGACTCCCTGGCCCACGCCCGCGAATGGTTCGATGCCTTCATCTCGTACTACAACCACGAGCACCGACACTCGGGCATAGGACTTCACACACCCGCCAGCGTCCACTTCGGCACCGCGGAGGAGATCCGCGACCAGCGGGCCGTCACCCTCGCCGAGGCCCACGCGCGCCATCCCGAACGCTTCGGTCACCGCCCCAGACCACCCCAGATCCCCCAGACGGCCTGGATCAACGACCCAGCCAAACGCAGGGAACCCACACCACAAACCTCATAACGTCACGACCGTCTCACTGGACTTGAAATCTTCCGAAGACCCAGCGAAGGCGGCTCGACCGCGGCGGTCACCGGCAGGCCAACGCCGCCCTCTACCGCATCGTCCAGTCCCGCATACGCTGGGACGAACGCACCCAGGCCTACCTGCAGCGACGCATCGCCGAGGGCATGTCCAGGCGCGAGGTCATTCGCTGCCTCAAGCGCTACGTCGCCCGAGAGCTCTACCGGCACATCCGGCCAGCGGTGACAACCGTGGTGCCTGCTGCCGCTTGACGAACCATCTACGGAACCCACAAGACCCCGGCGATCAGGTCATGGCTGGCCCAACACGCCAGGTTCCACATGCATTTCACCCCGACCGGATCCTCGTGGATCAACCAGGTGGAACGCTGGTTCGGCTTCCTCACCGACCAGATGATCCGCCGCAGAGCCCACAAGAACGTCCAGGCCCTCGAGCGGGACATCCGCACCTGGGTCAAGAACTGGAACGAAGACCCCACACCGTTCACTTGGACCAAGACCGCCGACGAGATCCTCGAATCCCTCGCCCAATTCTGCCGACGGATCTCCGGCGCAGGACACTAGGTGAGGGCTTGCCGACCCGGCTGGTCAACGCCGGAATACGCGCAGCCAGTCAGTGGCCGGCAGGTCCAGGGCAATCAGGATACGGGCGAACAGCGCCGCGATGAGAGTTAGGACGAGCAGGACCACCAGTTCCGGCACCTGGAAGTGTGCCAGTGCGACGACGATGGCGAGCAGGGCGAGGACCATGGATGCCTGGACCGTGACCGCCAGGACGGTGCGGCGGCGTGGAGAGTGTGACGGGTGCCATTCCGACTCAGGCTGCAAGATGGCGGGGTCGATGACCAGGACCGGGTGCAGTTCGCTTTCGTGGGGCTTGGTGGCCTGGGTGAGGATGGAGGCGCACAGGTGGGCGATGCGGTCCTTGCTGGCCTGCGGCTGCCGGAGCAGCCTGGCGCGTGCTCCCTTGAAGTTGGCGACCAGGTCTGTTGAAACGGTAAGGATCCTCTCGCGTGTGTACGGGTCGGTGCGCGCCGAGAGAGCCCGGGCCTGGGTGAGAGCGGCTTGGCACAGGGTGCTGATGGAGGCGGACAGCGCGTTGCTGACGCCTTGGTGGTGGTGGGAGCGGCGAGTCACCTCCGGTCCTGTGCCGAGGAGTTCGACCACCTCCATGGCCGCCCGGGTCGTGGACGCGAAGACGGTGCCGCGTGCGGTGATGCGGGCGTCGGCGATGGCCAGTGCCGTGGTGGTGAGGAGCATGATGTAGAGGAGGCTGGCCTCTTGTCCGGCGAGGTCGACTGCGGCCATCGCGGCGAAGATCAGCGCGGCCGGCACTGCCCAAGTCAGTAGGACACCGGCCTTGTGGGTCGCGAAGGCCTTGGACCGCTCCGCCATCGCATCGCACCTGGGCAGCTCACCGGCTGGGATGCCGTGCAGCCGCAGGATGGTCCGGACGCGGTGCGCGCTCTCCAACTGCCTGTTCAGGATGCGGGATTGCAGCAGCGGGAGGTGCTGCAGCGCCCGGCCGGGGCGCCGGGCGGAGTAGAGCGAGGCAGCGGCGATGAACGTCACGGTGAAGAGGACCCACAGCAGCCACGCGGTGAATACGGCTGTCAGAACTGTCATGGCCGCAACTGCATCATGTGCCTGTGACACGCGCCCGGGGGGCGGCTTCGCCGTGCGTGAGGGGGCCCTTGTGCCGGTCGCCGCCGCCGTCGTAGTCGGCGCAGAGTATGGGCCACAATGGCGCGGTGGACTACGACCTGAGCCGGCTGGGCAGCCGGGAGTTCGAGCATCTCGTGCAGAGCCTGGCCAAGTGCGTGCTCGGACCCGGAGCTCGCGTGTTCGGGGACGGCCCCGACGGCGGCCGGGAGATCTCCTTCCACGGCCCGGTCCCCTACCCTCACCGCGGGCAGGAGTGGGACGGGTACGGGGTCGTGCAGGCGAAGTACCGCCAGGTGCCGGCTGCCCGTCCCTCAGACGGCACGTGGCTGCAGCGGGAGATCCGCAAGGAGCTCGAGGACTGGGCGTCGGCGGGCTCCAAGCGTGGCGCAGTACCGGAGTTCATCGTCTTCGCCACCAACGTGCGGCTGAGCGCCGCTGCCGGGAGCGGCGGGATCGACCGCATCGAGCGGTTCATCGCCGGTGAGGCCTTCAGGCGGGGAATCGCCCTCAAGGGCTGGGCTGTGTGGCACAGGGACGAGATCTGCCGCTTCCTCGACACCCATCCCCAGGTACGTCAGAGCTACCTCGCCTTCCTGACAGCCAGTGATGTCATCGCCCAGCTCGTGGGCCGGGATTCCTCGCACGCCTTACCGGCCGATGTGGCGGCCGTGATGCGTGCCCATGCCGCGGGCGAGCTCATCGCCGACCAGTGGCTGCGCCTGGGCCAGGCCGGCGCCGAACCCAGCGCCGGGAGGATCGGCCTCGGCCCGGTGGCGGTCGACTTGAACGCCGCATGCGAAGCAGGTCCTGACGGTCCGCGGACGGTCCTGGCAGGGCAGCATGTGATCGAGCGCGGGGACAGCGTCCTGCGCCCCTCCCGGCAGCCAGCGGTAGGCCGACCGCACATCCTGCTGCTCGGCGGGCCCGGGCAGGGCAAAACCACCCTCGGCCAGCTGGTCTGCCAGGCCTACCGGGCAGCGATGTTCGACGAGGACGACCGGCTGCTGACCGCCCAGGTGCGGGATGTGCTGCGCGCACTGCGCCGCGACCTCGCGGAGATGGGATTCCGAGCGCCGCGCTGCCACCGCTGGCCGTTGCGGGTCGCCCTGCACGCCTACGCCCAAGCCCTCGCCGAGCAGGACTCCCCCAGCCTGCTGCAGTTCATGGCCCGTCAGATGAGTCTGCGAACCAGCGGCGTCACCGAAGACGCGCTCAGGCACTGGCAGCAGACCTGGCCATGGCTGCTGGTTCTGGACGGCCTGGACGAGGTCGCCCGGCCCGCCAGGGAGGCCGTCCTGCAGGGCATCGAGGAGTTCCTGTCCCTGGCCCGCTCCTTCGACGCTGACCTGCTGGTGGTCGCCACCACCCGGCCCCAGGACTACCGCGGCGAGTTCCACCCCGGGGACTACGAGCCGCTGACCCTCACCGACATGAGCCCCGAGGAGGCGCTGCACTACGCCGGCCGGCTCACCCAGGCACGTCACTGCAGCGACCCTGACATGCACGCGACGGTAATGGAGAGGACAAAGGCCGCCGCGGACAACCCGATGACCTGGCACCTCATGCGCTCCCCGCTCCAGGTGACGATCATGAGCCTGCTGGTGGAGAAGCGGCTGCGGATGCCGCAGAACCGCTACGAACTCTTCGACGCCTACTACGCCACCATCTACGCCCGCGAGGCCGACAAACCCGGGCCCACGGGAGAGCTCGTGGCCGAGAACCAGATCCACATCGACTGGCTGCACCAGTACGCCGGGCTCACCATCCAGACGGACGAAGTCGTCACCGAGCCGGCCGACATCCTCACCATGCCGCTGAGCGACCTCCGGGACCGTCTGCGTTCCCGGCTGCTGGAGGAGACCGCAGACCCGCTACGCGCCGAC
Source organism: Kitasatospora sp. NPDC056651 (assembly GCF_042792155.1). NCBI lineage: Bacteria > Bacillati > Actinomycetota > Actinomycetes > Kitasatosporales > Streptomycetaceae > Kitasatospora > Kitasatospora sp. NPDC056651. The sequence continues at coordinate 76,060 of NZ_JBHTWX010000030.1, forward strand.
GCCCTGTCAGCCGCCCTCACCGACGCGGCCACCGAGCGCCTAGTCCTGCTCGTCTCCCCGCAGGACGACGCCGTCGGTTTCGAAGTCAAGAGCCTCCAGGAGTACTGCGCCGCCCGGGCCCTCCTGTCCGGGCCTGACACCCAGATCGTTCCCCGCCTCGGCTACCTCGCCACCGACAAGGCCTGGTATCAGACCTGGCTGCTCGCCGCAGCAGGCCTGTTCACCACCCGCCCGTACCTGCGCGACAAGCTGCTCACCGTGCTCCGCGACCTGGATGGGAACAGCCCGGCCCACACGCTGCTGCTTCCCGGCGCCCATCTGGCCCTCGCGATGCTGGACGAGGACCTCGCCCGCCGGTACCCCAAGTACCACATCCACCTCGCACAGCACGCGGCCGAACTCATCACCGCACCGAACGACTTCGCATTCGACTACGCGCTGACCTTCCGCCAGCCTGGGATGGCGCAGACCCTCACCCAAGCCGCCGACCGCAGCGACCAGGTCCGCGAACGTCTGGTGAACACCGCCAGGACCGCGCTCGGCGGGCAAGGCCTGCGAGCCGTGTTCTGCCTGCGGACCCTTGCCCGCTGGGCCCGAACCGACGGATGCCTGCAGTCTGCGGCACTGCAGTTGCTGGACTCCGCAGCCCAGAGCATGAGCGGTGAGCACCTGGCCGCTGTCAAACTCTTCACCAGCAAGGTACTGGGGAGCACCTCCGCCCCCACGCTTCCCCAGCAGACCCCGGCAGCTACGGGCAGCACGACCACTCTCGCCGCCTTCCTGCCCGGCTCGGACACGGCCCCCGCACCAGGCCACGAAACCGGCGACGCTCAGGCCGCCCTGCGATGGGTCGTGAAGTGGGCAGCCAACATCCAGGTCACCAACGAGCTCGTCGACGACGTCACGGTCCCGCTCGCCGACCAGGACGCGCTGGACCACGGCCCACTCCTCACCGAGAGCATTTGGGAATGGGACATGCTGCCCCACGCCCAACGCCTCCTGGCCGAAGCAGCTATGGCGCAGCCACCGACAGGGTGGAGTATCGCCCGGGCGTTTCTCCATGCCCTGCACGACATCGCGTCCTGGGACTTCGCTCTGGGCCCCGTCACGGTGGCGGGCATCAACGACTGAACCGCATCCAGCCCACGCCCGCACCGCCCGCGGACCCCGCCGCCGCGCGACTGCGGCGACCATCTGAGCCGTAGGCCAGTCAGCGGCCGACACTGCGCATCTGCGGCAATGAGGTTCCCCCGAGGTGCGGAAGGTTGCCGGACATGGCCTGATTGGCCGTGAGAAGGGAGCCTTTGCCATGGCTGCACCGATGAAGTACCCGCC